>CAYNOM010000113.1:0-12865 GCA_964398415.1 uncultured Polyangiales bacterium
TTCAATTTCGGCGCCTATTTCGTCTATCGCGACCAGCTGCTCGGGACGTACCAGCGCGGGGCCCCCGACCCGGACGGTGACCCCCCCGATGGCGAGGCCCCCTCGGCCGAGCCGATCTACTCGCGTGTGAACCAGACGCAGTATGTGCCCGACCTCTGGCTTCAGCTGCTTTGGCAGGGCCTGCGCCTCGAGCTCGAGGCCACGTACACCGCAGGCACCCTGGAGGGTGGCTGCCCGCTGTTGGACCTAGACCGCCGAGAGAGCGTGAACGAGGCCGTCGAAAGGAGGTCGCGCGAAGAGCGCGGCGAGTCGGGCAACTGCAAGCTGCGTCAGCTCGGGATCGCTTTCGAAACCGAGTATCGCCTGTTCGACGATCGCCTCGGCCTCTACTTTTTCTCGGGCTTCGCCAGCGGCGACAGCAAGAGCTACGGTCTGTCGAGCACCAACGATCCGTCGCTCCAGCGCGGCGACGGCAGCGCCGGCAGCAGCACGCTCTCGACCCAGCAATTTCACCCCGACTACCGTGTCGACTTGATCCTGTGGCGCACGCTGATGGGCCGGGTGGCGGGTGGCTACTACTTCAAGCCGGGCGTCAGCTACGACTTCATCAAGGATCCCTATGGTCAGCTGGCGGGCGGACGCCTCGACGTCATCTACAGTCGCGCGTCATCCCCCAAGCAAACCTGGGGCGGCAACGGCAATCTGGGCCTCGAGATCGACCTCTCCCTGTACTACCGCAGTGAAGACGGCCCCGATCTGAAGGATGGCTTCTACGGCCTCGTGCAGGGTGGTGTGTTGTTCCCGTTCGCGGGTCTCGATTACGCCGATCCCGACGGCGCTGCGGAGCTTTCAGGCAGCAGCGCCAAGACGGCGCTGATCATGCGCGGCGTCGTGGGCATCGCCTACTGAGCTGCGCAACTTGCGCGGCTCAAGGCCGATAGCACGAGCGCGATGGCCAAAACCAAGACCCTCTACGTTTGCGCCGCCTGTGGTCACAGCGCGCCGCGCTGGCTCGGCCGCTGTCCCGCCTGCAACGCCTGGGGCAGCTTCGCCGAAGAGCTGTCCCGCGCTGAGCCCACCACGGCCCTGAGTCAGCGCGCCCAAGCGGCGAAAGCCACGGGCAGTGTGCGCGCGCTGCCGTTGTCCGAGGTCACGAGCGACGCCGCGCGACGCCTGCCCACGGGCATCGAAGAGCTCGACCGCGTGCTCGGCGGCGGGCCCGTCGCAGGCGGAGTGGTGCTCGTTGGCGGCGATCCCGGCATCGGCAAGAGCACGCTGCTGCTGCAGGCACTCGCAGGCATCGCGGAGCGGGGACCCGGCGCGCTCTACGTGACGGGTGAGGAGTCGGCAGCCCAGGTGGCGCTGCGGGCCGAGCGGCTGTCGGCGCGCGGGGTCTCACGCGTGCAGGTGCTCGCCACCACCGACTACGAAGACGTGGAGGACGTGCTGCGCAGCACGGGGCCCGCGGCCGTGGTGGTCGACTCGATCCAAACCCTGCGCTGCCGCGATCTCGAGTCGAGCGCGGGGAGCGTAGGCCAGCTGCGCGAGGTGACCGCACGCCTCGTCGACCTCGCGAAGGCCCGTGGCGTCGCCCTGTTTCTGATCGGCCACGTCACGAAGGAGGGCGCCATCGCGGGGCCCAAGGTGCTCGAGCACCTGGTCGACACCGTGCTTTCGTTCGAGGGCGACTCGACCCAAGCCTACCGGATGCTGCGCACCGCCAAAAATCGCTTTGGGCCCGCCCACGAGCTGGGCGTCTTCGAGATGCTGCGCGAGGGACTCGTCGAGGTGAAAGACCCGAGCGCGCTGTTTCTCTCGGAGCGGCCGAAGGGCGCGTCTGGCTCGCTCGTGGTGCCCACGCTGCAGGGCAATCGCCCGCTGCTCATCGAGGTGCAGGCGCTCGTGGCGCACGCGGCCTACGGCTCGGCGCGCCGCGTGGCGACCGGCGTAGACAGCGCGCGGCTCGCAATCCTGCTCGCCGTGCTCGATCGCAAGGCCCACGTGCAGGTGCTCGACCAGGACGTGTTCGTCAGCGTGGTCGGCGGCGCACGCGTCGACGAGCCTGCGGTCGATTTGGCGCTTGCCGTCGCCGTCACCTCGAGCTTGCGCGACAGGCCCGTGGCCCATGAGACGGTCGTGTTCGGGGAGGTGGGGCTCACGGGGGAGGTACGCGCCGTGCCGCGCGCGGGGCTCAGGCTCGCCGAAGCGAAGAAGCTCGGCTTCGCACGCGCCATCCTGCCGCAGGGAAGCCTCGCGCACTTGCGCCCTTCCGATACCGAGGGGCTCGAGCTCATCGGCGTGCGCGACATCTCCGAAGCGCTGCGCGCCGCCGTGCGTTGACGGTGGGGGGCCAAGCCCGACAGCTGAACACACGCACAGCCTCGTCATACACCTTCTTGGCGGTGCTCTCTTTGGCTACATCTCGCCGACGGTGACCTTCACGGTTTCATCTCGGCTTCGTATCGACTCCATCGCCACACCGTCATGACTGGATAAGGGTCGTCGCGCCCCAGGACGGGCAGCCGCTTCGTGGCATTTCGCGGCGGTAGCCTCCTTTAGGCGACCTCCCCCTCCAAGCGCTGCATGGGGGCCGACATTTAGGCAGGCAACCTCACCGCGTGAGGCCACCGAAAGGAACCTGCATGGCATCGACAGCGAATCCGCCGCTCCACCTTCGCCCAGCGCGCTCGGCGTGGGGCGCGAAGGCCCACACCTACGCGGCCGCCGTGGCACTCTGCGTCGGGGTCACCTTGGCTGCTGCGGGATGTGCGGATGTCGCGGGCCCATCGATCGAGCTGCCCGCGTTGGACGACGCCGGCATCGGCGAGGAGAAGGCGGGCGCGTCGCTGCGCTACGAGGCCGAGAATCGCACCGCTCAGAATGGCTGCTCGGTGGCGTCCAACAACGCCGGGTTCACGGGCACGGGGTTCATGGACTTCGGTGGAAACAGCTCGTGGATTGAGTGGAACAACGTCAACGCCGCGGGCGCGGGCGCCTACACCTTGACCCTGCGCTACGCCAACGGCGGCTCCGCCGCACGGCCCGCGGTGGTCACGGTCAACGGCCGGAGCGCGGGCAGCGCGCAGTTCAGCGCCACGGGCTCGTGGACCACGTGGAAGACCACGTCGCTGACCGTCTCGCTCAAACGCGGCATCAACACGATCCGGCTGACCGCCAGCACCAGCGCGGGCGGGCCCAACGTCGACCACGTCGAGCTCACCGTCAAGGACCTGTGTCCGAGCGACCCGAACAAAACTGAGCCGGGCGAGTGCGGCTGCGGCGTCGCCGAGGGCCGCTGCGGTGCTGGAACGGGCGGGCGTTACGAAGCCGAGAATCGCACCGCCCAGAACGGCTGCTCGGTGGCGTCCAACAACGCCGGCTTCACAGGTTCGGGTTTCATGGATTTCGGTGGAAACGGCTCGTGGATCGAGTGGAACAACGTCAGCGCCGCCAGCGCCGGCAGCCAGACCTTGACGCTGCGCTACGCGAACGGCGGCGCCGCCGCGCGGCCCGCCGTGGTCACCGTGAACGGCCAGCTGGCAGGCGTGGTGCAGTTCAGCGCAACCGGCAGCTGGACCACCTGGAAGACTGCGTCGATCCCTGTCTCACTGCGCCGCGGCGCCAACACGATCCGCGTCACCGCCAACACTGGGGCGGGCGGACCGAACATCGACCACGCGGAGCTCTCCGCCAATGGCGGCACCGGCGGTGGCAGCACAGGTGGCGGCACCGGCGGTGGCGGCACAGGTGGCAGCACAGGTGGCACGGCGATCAAGCTGCCGATCGAGGTATTGGGGCCCGCCGGCACGCGCGAGAGCGTGCAGGTGCGCATCGACAACCCGTCCAACGTCACCCACCTCTACCTGCGCTGCAATGCCTGCGGCTACCACGACGAAGCCCTCGATGGCGACGCGAGCAAGGCCAAGGCCACCGTGCGCATCAACGGCGGCACACCGGTAGCCCTCAAGCACTACAAGGATGGCTCGCGCATCGTCGGCAACTCGCGCATCGAGGTGATCGGCGCGGAGGCGGACTACGGCGGCATCGGCGGAGCGTTCCGGACCGTGCGCATCAAGGTGCCGGTCACGGGGCTCGTGGCGGGCGTCAACACGATCACGTTCGAGCACGCACGGCCGGCGGCCCCCAGCATCGGCTTCCGTATCCTCGAGCTCAACCTGCTGCGCGGCGGCTCGCTGTTCAATCGCGTGTTGACCGAGAGCAGCTTCGTTCGCGACGATCCGGCCACGTGGACCGCGCCCTCGCCCAGCGCGGCAGACATCAGCGCCGGCAAGGCCCTGTGGGGGAAGCGCAGTAGCCTCTATGATCCCGGCGTCGATGCCCTCGACGGCGCGCTGAATCGGGGCGGGCCGCTGACCGGCAACATCGTCGCGTCTTGTGCCGATTGCCACGACAGCGATGGCCGCGACCTCGCCTACTTCAACTTCTCGAACCACTCCATCATCGAACGCTCGTACTTCCACGGCCTGTCGCGCCAGGATGGCAGTCGCATCGCGTCGTACATTCGCAGCCTCAAGCTGCCGATTGTGCGCTCGGCGAGGCCCTGGAATCCGACGTACCAGCCTGGTCCGGGGCTCGACAGCCGCCCCGTCTATGAGTGGGCGGCGGGCGCCGGCATCGACGCGATCCTCGACAGCGACGAGGAGATGGAGCAGCACCTTTTCCCTAGAGGCAACTCGCTCGCGGCGGTTCGCCAGGTGGTCGATCGCTACGCGACGCTGAATCTGCGTGAGCTGCCGATCTCGCTGCCGATGCCAGAGTGGAACCAGTGGTTGCCCCTGATCCACCCGGACGATGCGTTCAACACGCAAGCTGCGGCCATCCGCGCCGACTACAAGGGCGTGAACGTGGGCAAACCCTACTACACGGCCCTCTACGAGACAGCCAAAGCGAGCCCGACCCCCGCGAACATCGGGCGCATGACCCAGAGGGTGAAGTCGTGGCTTCAGCGGGGCATGACGTGCAGCAGCAGCGGGCCCGGCAACGGCGAGCCCTGGCGCGGCATCAACGGGCCAGTGCTCGATGCCATCAAGATCCCGCTCCCGAAGAAGTTCACCTCGTCGAACTGCAACGATGCTCGAACGCAAGCCCAAGAGCGGCCGTTCGAGATCGCCAAGTACGGCCTCGCAGCATGGCTGGCGGTGAAGCAATGGGAGATCGTGCACGGCAACAACCTCGAGACCGAGGGCAGCAAGCTAACCGCGCCGGTCTGCTCGTCGGGTCGCTGCGTCAACGCCAGCGAGCGCCGCGGTTGGGTGGTCGACGGTCGCAACGTCTTCGACCGCGCCCCCCACTTCCTGGGCCACGCGTCGCGCAACTTCCATGGCCAGAGTAAGGTGGCGGGCGTGCTCGAGTCGAACTCCTGGTACCACCTCAACATGATCCTCAACCCCGGGTATCGGCGCACCATGCCGAGCCACTTCGCGTATACCTACAGTCACGTGGAGATCCTCCAGGAAGAGTCCAAGGTCGATCAGGGCTTCCGCTTCTGGGCCACCATGATCAAGCAGCGACAGCTGCAGACCAACGGCCGCTACGGCGTGGAGGAGGGTCTCGATCTGCGCACCGCCCAGCCCTACGTCTACTACAGCTCGCGCGCGGGCAGCACCGCCGCGCAGGGCTCGGTCGGCCAACCCCTTTGGGGGCGACTCGCCCAGGCCATGATCGAAGACTTCGTGGCCGACGCGAACAACGCGACCGCCCAGGATTGGGCCAACGCGACGCAGAACCGTAAGGTTCAACCACGCGACAGCACCAACTTCAGCCTGTGCGAGAGCTGCTTCGCATCGGGCTCGCGGACGAAGCCCTTCGAGCTCGACGCGATGCAGGGTCGCAACACCTATCGCGTGATCCCGAGGTTCCGCGAGATCGGTGTCGCTTCCTCGGTAATCTCGTCGCTGATCGACTGGGGTAAGAAGACCTGGCCGCGCGGCAACTGGGACGCCCTTCGATAGACCTCACCCCAAAATCGCCGACAACGCATGCGTCGATAGAGCGTTTTCAACCGCGCGCACCGCGCCTACGGAGCCGGAAACAAGAGTGGGGGCAGGGCGTCGGGTCCACTGCGCCGCCGCGCCTTCTCGCACTCACTGTCGCTGAGACGCTTCGGTCCGGTGACGCGGCCCTCGCGCGCGTTCGAGTCCATCAGAAGAAACGGGCGATCGGGGCCAACGTTGTCGGGGTGGAACGCTTCGTCGAGTAGCACGTGGCCGAGCTCGTGCGCTTGCACCCAGGCCTGACGCTGAAAGCGCACCGCGTTGCGATCGAAGATCAGCGTGTTGGCCATGATGCTGCCGTCCGCCTCGATGAACGCCTCGCCCTGGCGTTCGCGCGTCACGAAGTGATTGATCACGATCATGTCGATGGTGCGCGGATCGCGATCGACGATCAGCTTCACGAGCGCGCGCTCTTCCAGGGTTCCCGCCGCGGAGGTGAGGTTGTCGAACTCGCGGATGCCGTCGGAGAGCTCCACGCGCCCGAGCTGGATGCGCTGACGACTGTCGCTCGAGAGCGCACCTCCCGCGGGCGCGCTCACCGCGAGCGCCCGACCTCGCGCATCGCGCACGATGACGTCTGCGCTGCCATGGGCGCCCTGCGCGGTGCGCGTGTTGACGCTGACCTCGGCCGCGAAGCCCCGCGCTCTGAGCTCTCGCGCGATGCTGAGGGCGGTGTCCTCGGGACGGGCGCCCGGATGCGTGCGAATTGGGCCGATCGGGCGCCCTGCAACCGCGAAGCTGATCTCGCCGTCGCCCCGTGCGGGCAGGCCGTCCAGGTCGCTCACGGCGATGAGCGTCGCCCTCGGCGGATCGATCACGCGCACGGGCACCTCGCGCGCATCGCCAAAGTCGATGAAACACTGCGCCCAGATCTCGTTCGCGATTTCGATCTGCTCGCGCGCGAGGGCGATGGCCTGCTCGTCGTCGTCGCCCACCACGGGCGCGCCTCCGGGCCCGAAGCGCAGAACGTGCATCTGGACGCGGCCGCGATAGACGCCGCGCTCACCGCCTTCACGGCCGGGCCGCCCCACACGCAAGTCGTGGGTGAGCGCATCGAGCGGACCCCCGAGCTGAACACGGACACGGTCGCGCAGGCGTACGCGTAAGAGCTGAAAGGCCACGTCCGGCGCGCTCAGGTCGGTGCGATCGGCCACGAGACGCACGAAACCCGAACGAAAGCGAGCGGTGCCCGGAACGCGACGCAAGGCGAGATGCCGCAGCACAAAGGTCGGTGTGCCGTCGGGCCGGGCCGCGCGCAGGCTGGCGTAAAGCGCGTCCGAGGCGCTCGAAGCATCTTCGACCTCCACGCGCACGTTCTCGGGGTCGTCGCTGCGGACGTCGGGCGCGTTGTCGCGCGGCAGGTCAGGGGCGTGGGTGATGCGACGAGAGACGCCGAGCGCGACACGACTCGGATCGAGGCCGCGGTTGTTCGCATCGAGCAACGTGATGCTCACCACGGTGATCGGCACGCGCAGAGACCCAGCTGGCGTAACAATCTCGACACCCGCATCATGCATCGCACGCGACACACGAACGCCCTGGAGCGCGAGCTGCGTGCGCTCGGTGATCGGCGCCGCAGCGCGGGGGCGGCCATCGACGACGAGCCGTACGCCGCCATAGGCGCGAATCGAGGCGTCCGCAGGCACGCCCGACAGACGAACCCGCAAGAGCTCGTCACTTGCCTCGAGGCTCGAATCGTCTGCATCCCTCACGCCGTTGTCGTCGTCGTCGTCGTCGTCGAGCACGAGACGCAGGCTTGCCGGGGTGGCGCGCCGCGCGCTCAGGTCGAGGGCGAGCATGGGCCCCCCCGCCAGGGCTGCCCCGGGCCACGCGAGGCCTATGAGCAGACCTAGGGCCAAGCCCCATGCGAGCACGGTGACGACGGGTCGGCGCGCGACCCGGGCGCTGCGACGGGCGCGATTGGGCGTCAGAGCGACTGGAAGGGCCACGGCCCCACCATCTCGTCGCGCAACAACCGCTCGGCCGATGCGGCCATCCGCGCGCAGCGCGAGCTTTCGGCATACACCACGCTGCGCAGCCGCCAGAAGGCCTTGTCGTAGTCGTCGTTGACGATCACGTAATCGAACAATCGGTAGTGCTCGATCTCGACTTTGGCCTTGGCGAAGCGACGCTGGATGGTGGCCTCATCGTCGGTGGCGCGGCCGCGTAGGCGGCGCGCAAGCTCGTCCATGGAAGGCGGCAGGATGAACACGCCCACCGCGCTAGGAAGCTGCGCCCTGATCTGCCGTGCGCCCTGGTAGTCGACGTCGAACACGATGCCGACCTTGCCCTCACTGCGCGCGCGGTCGAGCTCCGACACGCTCGTCCCGTAGAAGTTGCCGTGCACTTCGGCCCACTCGACGAAGGCGCCCTCGGCCACGCGCTTTCTGAACGTGTCTTGGTCGACGAAGAAGTAGTCGCGACCATCGACCTCCGTCGCGCGAGGCTTGCGCGTGGTGCACGACACCGAGAACGTGAAGTCCTTGAAGTGGCGCAGGAGATCGCGCGTGAGCGTCGTCTTGCCGGCCCCCGAAGGCGAGCAGATGGTCAAGAGCAAGAGGTCAGAGCCTGGGTCGCGCATGACAGTCCCTGATTAGAGCACATTTTGGACCTGCTCTCGGATCCTCTCGAGCTCGGCCTTCATCTCGACCACGCGCTGCGCGATGGCTGCGTCGTTGGCCTTGGACCCCGTCGTGTTGACCTCGCGCCCCATCTCTTGGGTGAGGAAGTCGAGCCGCTTGCCGAGGTTCTCGCCGCCCCCCTGGATGAGCGCCGCGAACTGCGCGCAGTGACTCTCGAGCCGGGTGAGCTCCTCGGCCACGTCAGACTTCTCGGCAAACCAGGCGACCTCTTGCACGAGCCGGGCTGGGTCGAGGTTGACGTCGGTGCCCTCGAGCAATTTCTCGATCCGGCGCTGCAGCTTCGTGCGCGCGGCGTCGACGACGAGCGGACGCTGCCGCTCGACCCACGCGGCATGGGCGCGCAGGCTCTGGAGGCGCGTAGAGAGGTCTTCTGCAAGGGCCGCGCCTTCGCGCGCACGCATGTTCTGTAGATCGGTGACGGCGCTCCTTGCGGCCTCGCGCGCCGCCGTCTGCAAGGTCTCGGCGTCGAGGCGCAGATGTGAGGTGAACAGGGCCGGCAAGCTGAGCAGGCTGGCCACGGGCACCTCCTGCGTCGGCGACAGCTCGTCGCGCAGCGCGAGCAAGGCGCGATAGGTGGCGCGGGCTCGTTCGAGGTCGAGGGTGACTGCACCGCTCTCGCCGCTCTCGAAGCGCACGCTGACCTCGATGCGACCGCGCACGCAGCGGCTTCGAACCTCTTCCTCGATGGCACCCGCGGCGTCGCCCAGCTCGGGAGGGGTCTTGACGCGTACGTCGAGGTGCCGGTGATTGACTGCGCGCAACTCCACGCGCACACGCCCCTGATCGAGGGCTGCCTCGCCGAGGCCGATTCCTGTCATGCTGAGCAAGGTGTTCACGCGCACTGCTTCAGGTGAGACCCTTCTTGCGCTTGAGATCGCCCATGATGCGGGCGTACTCAATCTCGAAGCTGGCCGTCCCCTCTTGCAGGTTCTTGATCTTCGAACGCACCTCTTCGTCGAGCTCGCCGCCGACGTCCATGTGCTTCTTGAGAATGGGCGCGACCTTCTGTCTCAGGTCGGGGTCCTCGGCAAAGATTTCCTCGACGTTGGGGCTGTGAAAGAGGATGTTGAGGATCTGGTCGAGGAGGTAGGGCAGGGTTTCATCCGTGGGTGGAGCACCCTTCTCTTTGGCTACATGCGACTTGACCTTGCCGAGCTGAGCGTAGGGCAGGCCGCGAATCTCGAGGCGGTTCTTGGCCTCTTCTGTGATCTCTCGGTCCTGCCTCAAGAACTCCTTCAGCACCGATTCGACATCCAAGATGACCTCGTTTGGCGCCTCGGTCTCTATGTCTCCCTCAGCCGTGAGGACCCGGACAATCTCCTCGGAAATGGTCGGGATTTTCCCGCTGAACAAACGCATGACACACCCCTTTTCAAGGCTCATTCAGCCCCGGCCGCAACGCGTGCGGGAACGTACGATCTAGGACTCGGTGCGTCAATGTACAGTCGTGCTTACCTCGCGGAATTGCTACGATATGTGCGAAGGTGTCAGGCGCATCATTTGCGTCTCTGACCACGAATCAGGCTTGACCGTGTTTGCCATGTAGCCACAAGATCACTGTAGAGTTGTAACCGAGAGTGGGGGCTGTATGGATCATCGTGACCAACCTGTGTACCACGGCTATCTCGGCGCGGCGCGGGCCGCGTCCGACCAGGAGATGCGCAAGCGGCACATCATTGGTCGGTGCGCGCTCTTCGGCACGCTCGATACCGATGCCGTGGACGAGGTAGTGCGTCAGAGCACCGTTGTGAAGGTAGCGAGAAGGAGACCGATTCACTCACAAGGCGAGGCCGGAAATTTCCTCTACGTGGTAGGCAGCGGCCGCGCGCTGGTCGTGCGGCGGGCCGACGGAGATCGGGAGTTCACGGTGGCCTATCGAGGCGTGGGTGACATCGCCGGTGAGACCCCGCTCGCGGTAGGGGGCGCCCACCGCGACGGCGCGATCGCTATCGATCAACTCGAGGTGCTTCGCATCCCCATGCGCCTGGTGACGGACCTGCTCGAGCGCAGCTCGCGCCTCTCCGTGGCCATGATGCGCATGATGGGTGAGCGACGCATGGAGGCGGAGCGGCGCATCGAAGCGCTGCTATCCCGCACGGTCGAATCGCGCGTCGCCGACTTCTTGCTGCGTGCCGCCGAATCCCACGGCATCCCGGAGAGCCGGGGCCGTTTGATCGGGGTCAAGTTCACGCATCAGGAAATCGCCAACTACGTCGGTTCGACTCGGGAAACGGTGACGTTGACCCTGGGCGACATGAAGCGGCGCGGACTCATCCTGTTCGATCACCGTCGCGTGGTGGTTCAAGACGAGGAGGCGCTGCGCAAGTTGGCGTGATCCGAACCCCACTCTCGGAGCCACGAGCCCTCGAGCGCCGGTCGCTCGGGGGCTTTTTTCATGTTTGGGGCGCGCGCTCGGTCAAGCCGAGGGGCTCAGGCCGTCACTCGGCTGCCATCTCATCCCAGGCATCGGTGTCGTGATCGGGGGTGGCCAGCAGGGTGCCATCCTCGCCATCGCGGCGCACGACCACGGTGTCGCGTGTGATTACATCCTGGTTCTCGCGTGCAAACACGCTGACGTAGTTGATGCCGGGTTCGAGCGGAATGCTCGCCTGGAACGTGAGCACCTTCGGGTCAGCGCCCGTGTTGGCCTGGTAGAAGACCTTGCGCGAGCCCACGAACACGTAGACATCGCGAATGCGCGTGTCGTCTTTGGCCTTGCCCCTGAGCTTGAGCGTGCGCGCCCGCGTGACCAGGGCCTCGCCGTAGTCGACCT
This sequence comes from uncultured Polyangiales bacterium, assembly GCA_964398415.1. Taxonomy (GTDB): domain Bacteria; phylum Myxococcota_A; class Polyangia; order Polyangiales; family DASUME01; genus DASUME01. The sequence continues at coordinate 11,430 of CAYNOM010000113.1, forward strand.
CCAGTCGAGGGGGCATGCGACCGCGCGAGAACTCGAGTCGGCCCCCGCTGCCGGAGCTCGTCGCCGCGCTCGCCTTCACCCAACCCGGACGCCCCTCGCCCAGATCGACCCGCAGATACTCGCCGAGTACCGCTTCGGACTTGAGGGACAGGGCGCCGCCGCGCACTTGGGCCACCGACTTGGCGCCTGCCCAGGGGGCGGCGTAGATCTGGGTCGAGTCCGAGAGCGTCGCACGGCCCAGCTTCTCGGTGAGCCGATCGTTCACCGGCTGCTCGATCGGAATGCGCACCTTCTCGGTGGCGTACTCACGCAGCTCGGTGTCGCTGACCGACAGCTCGACCTCCGCGGCGTCGCCCTCGAAGTCCTCGAGCACGTCGAACGTGAAGGCTACCCGACGCGTCTCGCCCGGCTCGAGGGCGCCGATCTCGAAGCGTGCGTCGCGCAGCAGCACACCGGGGCCGCCCAGATTGCGAAGGTTAGCCGTAACCTTCAGCGCCTTGCCCTTGCCAGAGTTGAGGACGTCGAAGAACATCACGACGCTCTCGCCGCGCTCCACATGACCATCGCCGTCACCTGCGGTGTCGGCCACTTGGTAATCGTAGGAGAACTGGGGGCGCGGGATCGACTGCACGCGGGTGCGTATCTCGGCCGGCTCGGGCGCATGGCCAAGGGCCTCTTCGAAGATGATCTTCACGCCGTCGGCACGGTCGGTGGCATCGCGAGGCAGGATGCAGCGACGCTTGCCGTCTTCCTTCGCGCACATGCCGAGCGTCGTCACCCACTCGCGCGACTCCCCAGGCATGAGCTTTCCAAACACCAGCTCACGTCCATTGAACAGCGGGTAGTCGCTCTTCGTGGCCGCGCGCAGGCGGAACAGGGGCTGTTGTCCCTTGTTGGTCACCGTCACCTTGAGGTCGTAGGGCTCCCCCGCCACACCGATCTCTTGGGGGATGAGCGCTTCGACGAGCACGTCGTGTCGCGCGTGGTCGACTTGAGCAGCGGCGAGCACGACGAGTCGATCGACGCCAAGACCTACGACCAGCGCAAGGCGGCCAAGGACCCCGCGCTGAGCGCGCCCGCCCCCGAGAACGCAGCGCGCGTGCTGCGCCTGCCCAAGCACGGGCTCGTCTATCACATCATGCGCGACGGCAAGCTCGATGGCCTCGTGCTGCCGATCCAGGGCTACGGCCTGTGGTCCACGATGTACGGCTACCTCGCGCTCGAGCGCGATGGGCAGACCGTCGCCGGCATTACCTTCTACGAGCACGGCGAGACGCCCGGCCTCGGCGGCGAGGTCGAAAACCCCAAGTGGCAAGCGCGCTGGAAGGGCCGCAAGACCTACGACGAGAGCGGCGCGGTCAAGCTGCAGGTCATCAAGGGGGTCGCGGGCACGCCCGAGGCCGACCCGTACCACGTCGACGGCTTGTCGGGCGCCA
>CAYNOM010000114.1:0-12766 GCA_964398415.1 uncultured Polyangiales bacterium
GAGAAGCCCGCGAAGGCCGAGAAGCCCGCGAAGGCCGAGAAGGCCGAGAAGCCCGAGAAGAAGGCGGCCAAGAAGGCTCCTGCGAAGGCGGCCAAGAAGGCTCCTGCGAAGGCGGCCAAGAAGGCTCCTGCGAAGGCCGCCAAGAAGGCTCCTGCGAAGGCTGCCAAAAAGGCTCCTGCGAAGGCCGCCAAGAAGGCTCCTGCGAAGGTGGCGAAGCCTGCCAAAGCAGCCAAGCGGGCCGGGAAGCCCGTCAAGGCCGCCAAGGGCAAGGCGAAGCCCAAGAAGTAAGGCCACGAGGTGCGGGGTGCGTTAGGCTCGCGACCGTGAACGACGCGTCGCGAGCCGCGCTTGCTCCGTGGCTTTGGCTCTTGGTTGCGCTCCAGATCGCGATTCCGGCGTCCTACTACCTAGGCCAACGTCGGGATGACGAGCGCTTCGCGTGGCGGATGTTCTCGGCGGTGCGGGTTCAGAAGTGCCGCGTGGGGGCGTTCGAGAAGCAGAGGGGCGACAGCTCCGATCGCCCCATCGAGCTCAGGGCTGTCTTGCACAGCGCTTGGATTCACGGCCTCGAGCGCGGGCGCACGCGCGTGATCGAGCGTTTTCTCGCCACGCGTTGCCACAATCCCGAGATCAGCGAGGTCGAGTTGCTTCGACGCTGCGCGGATGCCGCACGGAGCGACCACGGGACCGAGCGCTTTCACATGCGCTGCGCCGGGCGTGAGCTCTCGATCTCGGAGGCGCGATGATCGGCCCTTCGATGCCCTTTGTGGCGCGCTACCATCCGGCGCGCCCTTACTTGCTACAGCGCGGGCTCTACGCATTGCTCGCGTTCGACATCTGGATCTGCATGCTTTCCCACGGCGCTCGCTACGGGATGGGCGACTTCAACGTCACGCACTTCGCCTGGCTCGATGCCTGGGTGCCGGTGCCGAGCGCTGCGGTCTACGTCGGTACGCTCACTTTCACGGGTCTTTGTGCGCTGACGCTTGCCCTGGTCGGGATGGCGCGCTGGCTGCAGGCCGTCGTGTGCGTGCTCTACACGGCGTCGTGGATGGTGAGCCTGCACGACAGCTATCAGCACCACTACCTCTTGTCGTGGCTGCTGCTGTGGACGCTGTTCATGCCTGACGTCTCCGCGCGTGCGGCGTCTGAGGAGCGCGTCGAGCCGGTGTCCGGGGTAGGGTTGCCGATGACGGCGCTGACCGCAGCCATCGTCTACGCCTTCACCGCCGTGTCGAAGGGCGAAGCGGATTGGCGAGAAGGGCACGTGCTCATCCGCCTGTCGCGCTCGAAGCCTGTGGGGCATCCGGATGCGGGCTTGCTCGATCCCGTCCGCGATGGTCTCGTTTCCCTGTTCGGCATCGAGGAGGCGACGGCGTGGACGCTGCTGGCCCACTCGGTGATCGCGCTGCAGGTCGTGATCGCCTTCGGCTACCTTGCGGCCTCCATGCGAGATGCAGCTCCGTCGCGGGCTCGGGCCACCCTCTGCGCGCTCGGCCTCGTCGGGGCTGCGTCGTTTCACGGGCTCACGGAGCTCTCCCGCATCTTCCAGATCGGCTGGTTCAGCTACTACATGCTGTGGGTGGCGCTCACGCTGTTGTCGCCAGCGCCCTTCTTGGCGCGCGTGGCAGGGGGCGTGGGGGCGCCGGGGCGGTTCGTCGATCGCCTGCTGGTGCGGCCGCCTGCGCGTCTGAGCGTTGGGCTCGCGCTCGGTGCGATAGCCCTCGGCATGGGGCTAGTCGGACTGCTCGTCGACCTGCCCGGTGTGGCCGCCGCCTGCTGGCTGATGGCGATCGTCCAGCTCGTGTGGGGGGCCCTGCTGTTGCGCGCTTCGTGCGTGGGCTCGGCGCAGTGGCTGTGCGCGGCGGGGGCGCTCTCCACGCTTGCTTTGGCCGCATCGACGATGCTGACCGAGGTGCGCTTCGACTACTATCGCCGCGCAGGAGGCGAGCTGCTTCAGATGCAGAGAAGCCGCGAAGCCCTCGCTGCCTACCAAAGGCGGAACGCTATGCCCCGCCGGGGAAGTCGCGCAGAGACAAGCTCGAGCGACTCGAGCAACAAGTCGCGCACGAGGGCGTTCAGCCCTGACTTAGCTTCGTGTATCGACTGAACAAGGGAAAGAGGAGAGACCATGTTTCGCGTCGCAGCCCTGCAGCTCGCCACCACCGACGACGTCGACGAAAACCTCGCCACCTGCCTACGACTGATCGACCGCGCGGCCGTGGAGCACGCTCCCGAGCTGATGGTGCTGCCCGAGTTCTGCAATCACATCTCCTGGTACGACGATCGCGAGCACGCGCTGCGTGTGGCGATGACGCTCGATGGCCCGTTTCTCTCCGCGATTGCCGAGCGCGCAAAGCGCCATCGGACGCTGATCGTGATCAACGGCTCTGTGCGTCGAGACTCAGATCGCCTCACGGTGACGAGCCTGCTCTACGGCGCAGACGGTCAGCTCCTGGCCCAGGCCGACAAGCAGACTCTGATGGGACACGAGAATGTTTGGTTCGCACGCGCGGAAGAAGTCTCGCCAGTCGTACAAACCGACAAGGCGCGCATCGGTCTGTATCCATGTCGCGATGGCGTGACGATGGAGACGCCGCGCTGCCTCGCGCTGCGCGGTGCCCAGGTGCTGTGCAATAGCCTCAACTCCTTTGCGCTCGACGAGGCTTCGCTCCACGTGCCTGCGCGTGCGCCCGAAAACCGCGTGTTCGTCGTGGCGGCCAACAAGGTGGGCCCGCTGATTCCCGAGCGCTTGCTCGAGTCGGTGGCCGAGGCGACGTTCATCCCGGTGCCATTTCTGAGCGGCGCGGGCGAGAGTCAGATCGTCGCTCCCGACGGTCGCGTCATCGCCAAGGCAGCCCGCACGGGCGAGGCCATCGTCGTCGCCGACATCGACGTGAGTGCCGCGGATGACAAGCTGCGGCCCGACGGCACGCATCTCTTCGACACGCGGCGCCCCGCGCTGTATCGGCCCATCGGCATGAAGCCGCGTCAGGACGTGCTCGATGCGGCAAACGACGTGCTTTCGAGCGCGGTCGTCTCCTTCGTCGACGAAGGGTCCATCGAGCGCGGCATCGAGGATGCTGCACGCAAGGTGCGTGAGCTGGCCGAAGCGGGTGCGGAGCTTGTCGTCTTGCCCGAGCTCTTCTGCTTCGAAGGCGGGCTCGTCTCCGATCCAGACGTGGCGCAGGCTTTCTTCATTCCGGCGGTGCGCGCCCTGGCCGCGGCCTGTGCTCGAACGCCTGCGCATGTCGTCACGAGCCTGCTCGAGCGTGTCGGTGACGAGCTCTTTCACATGGGTGTCGTGCTCGGGCAGGGGGGCATCGTCGCGCGCCAGCCCCAGCTCCACGTGCCCGCACGCCACGCCTGGGCGCGTCCAGGCAAGCGGCTCGAGACCTTGCGCATGCCATGGGGACGCATGGCCGTGCTCGTGGGCGAAGATCTGATCTTCCCCGAGCTGGCCAAGGTCGCCGCACTGTACGGCGTGCATCTCATCGCATCTCCTGCCGCCGTCTTAGAGCCCTGGGAGGTCGATCTCGGGTTGCGCTCACGGGCGGCCGAAAACCGCGTATGCGTTGCGCTCGCGACGCGCCCCAGCGAGGCGGGGACGAGCGCGCTCGTCGACCTCGAGCGCGAGTTCACCATCATGCAGCCTTGGACCGAGCGCGAGTTCGACGGGCGCATCAGCGATCCCATCGTGCTGCGCGCCCTTGCCGATCAGAGCACGCTCAGCGCCGAGCTGCACCCGTCGGCCGCGCGCAACAAGGTCATGTCGACGGACACGCACCTGCTCGACCAACGCCCCTATTGGCTCGTCTCCGACCTCACGCGCTCGATCGAGCGCGTCTCCGCGCCGACGAGCGCAGAAGAGCCCGCGCTATCGGCCTCAGAGCAGGCCAGCGAGGCCGAGGGCGAGGTCGAGATTTAGGCCGCTGCCTTCGCGCAGTTGGGCGGACGGTGCGGGCGACCTGCGTTTGTGGCTTTCTTCGAGCGCCGCGCGGAGCTGCTTTCGCGCTTCGTGCACGCGCACGGCGATGGCGCCCTCACTCGTGCCGAGGACGACCGCCGCCTCCTGATAGCTCAGCCCTTGCAGGGTCGTGAGCACGACGGCACTGCGCAGCGCAGGCGTCAGCCCATCGAGGGCCGAGAGCAGCGTGCAGTAGGTGTCGCGCAGCTCGAGCTGCAAGCGCGGATTCGTCGGTGCGTCGACGCGTAGGGCGGCTTCGACACGCACGTCGTCGTAGGAGACGCCATGGCGTCGTCCGCGGTCGCGCTCGCGGTTGAGCGCACGGTTGACCGTGATGCGATACAGCCAGGTGAAGAAGTGGCTACGTCCCTCGAACTGGCCGATGTGGCGGTAGGCTTGGACGAACGCGTCCTGGGCGATGTCGTCCGCATCGCTCGCACTTCCAGACAAATGCAGGGCCAGGGCGAAGATGCGTGGACGAAAACGCCGAACCAGCGCGTCGAAGGCGCGCGGATCTCCCGTGCGAGCGGCTGCGATCAGCGCATCCGCTTCGCGGGCGCGCTCTTGGGCCGCCGTAGGATGGTGGGAGCTCTGGGACATCTCGGTGTTGCTCTGGGCAGATTGCCCGCGTCGTCGACTTGGTACTGTGTGCGACGCCTCGCGACGAAAACTTTCTCATGCCATGAGGCGTCAAGCCAAGGAGCGCGTGTCGTGCGAAGCCGCACGAGCTAACAGGGTACCATGACGGGTTCGTAGACGGACGCGCGGGATCGACCGAGGATCTGCGAAAGTGTCATGCATCTCCAAAACGCTGTGAGACGTGCTACGGAGAGTGAGGAAAAAGCGTGTCATATCAACAACTCACGGCCCATTATCGGCGTCTGTACGCACTCTCCCACGTGGCCAGCATCACGGGTTGGGATGAGGCGGTCATGATGCCAAAAGGGGGAGGCGCAGCGCGCGCCGAGGCGTTGTCGACACTCGAGGGCTTAATGCACGAGCTCTCGACGGACTCTCGCATCGGTGATTGGCTCGCGGCCGCCGAGCAGGCGGGGCCCGACCTCGAAACGGCGGCGAGCTTGCGCGAGATGCGACGCCTGTACACGCGCGCCACGGTCTTGCCCCAGTCGCTCGTCGAGGCGCAAAGCCGCGCGCAGCTGCGCTGTGAGCAAGCCTGGCGCGTGCAGCGACGCGAACATGACTGGCAGGGCCATCGTCCGCTGCTCGAGGAGGTGTTTCGTCTCAAGCGCGAAGAGGCCGCGGTGTTGGCCGACCGCTTCGGTTGTGGTCGCTACGACGCGTTGATGGACGCGTTCGAGCCATCGATGCGCAGCGCGCGCATCGATCAGCTCTTTGCGGAGCTCGAGGTCTTCTTGCCCACGGCCGTCGATCAGGTCATCGAGCGCCAACGTGGTCGTGTTCCGAAGGCGCCAGAGGGCCCGTTCAGCGTGGCGCAGCAGCGCGAGCTCGGTTTGCGCATGATGGCTGCCGTGGGCTTCGACTTCGACCACGGTCGTCTCGATACGAGCCATCATCCGTTCTGTGGAGGCGTGCCCGAAGACGTACGCATCACCACGCGCTACAACGAGGATGACTTCACCGAGAGCCTGATGGGTGTGCTGCACGAGACGGGTCACGCGAAGTACGAGCAGCATCTACCTCGGACCTTGCGTGAGCTCCCCGTGGGGCGCGCCCGCAGCATGGGCGTGCACGAGAGTCAGAGTCTGTTTCAGGAGATGCAGATCTGTCGCAGCCTGCCGTTCTTGCAGTTCGCCGCGCCGATCATCCGCGAGGTGTTCTACGGCCAAAGTCAGGCCCAGCCCGATGCGTTCAGCGCGGAGAACCTGACGGCCTTGTACACGCGCGTCGAGCGTGGGTTCATCCGCGTGGACGCCGACGAGGTGACGTATCCGCTGCACGTGATCTTGCGCTATCGCATCGAGAAGGCGCTGATCGAGGGGGCGCTCGAGGTGAAGGACATCCCCGAGGTGTGGCACGAGCACATGTCGAGCTCGCTCGGCCTGAGCACCAAGGGCAATTACGCCGATGGTTGCATGCAGGACGTGCACTGGCCCTCGGGCGCAGTCGGCTACTTTCCGAGCTACACGTTGGGCGCGCTCATCGCCGCGCAGCTCTTCGAGGCCCTGCGTCGTGAGCTACCGGAAGTGGAGACGCTCATCGCGCGCGGCGAGATGCAGCCCATCGACGCCTTTCTCGACGCGCGCGTGTGGAGTCAGGGCAGCCTGCTCGAAACCGACGCCCTCGTCGAGCACGCGACGGGCGCGCCCCTAGGCACCGAGGCCTTCATACGTCATGTGCGCCGGCGATACCTGGACTGAACGCTCAGAAGATGATCGGCGGGGAGCACTTCACCTCGATGCTCGCCGTGTTGTTGGCGTCGTTGCACTCGGGCACGGTGTCCTTCGGATCGACCACGACGTACACCCTCACGTCCTTGGCGGGGAAGGCGGGGACCTCCGTGGTGTGCTTGGCGCTTGCGTCTTTCCCGATGGGAGCGGCCAGGGTGACGCTGGTGACCGGGGCGCCACCCGCCGAGGGATCGCCGATGTATAGCGTGTAGCTCACGCCCGATGCGGCCACGTCGCCGATGTTCTCGATCTCCACCTCGAACGACATCTCGCTGCAGTTGCCGTTGCTCGTGATCTTGGCGACGAGATCGGCGAGCGGAATCAGGGCCTCGGTGGTGACCACGGTCTTCTCGTTGTCGTCCTCGTCGCACTCGCGTTGCGTGTCGCCGTCGTCGATCACGACGCGCAGCCGCTCAGGCAGGCTGTCACGGGCGTTCTGGGCGGCAGCGTAGGGCAAGGACAACACGGCCTCGGCCCCAGGCTCGAGGGGCGTCTCCAACGTCACCTTGAGGTCCGATCCGTCTTGGGCCTTCAGCGCCTCGTTCAGCGTGGGATTCTCCCACTCGCCGTACACGCCGAGCACGACACCGGGACCCACACGCAGATCGCCGTGATTTGCGATGCGCACGGTGATCGTCAGGTCGCTGGAGACGAGCACCCCGCAACCCGCGCCCGGCGAGGAGAGCTGCACCCGCTCGACGACCAGGTTTGGTGCGGCGATGCCGAGTCCGCTGCGGGGCTGGGAGCGATAGCTGTTGTAGAGGCGCCCGTTGAGGGGCAGCCAGCTCGGCGGCTCACTCATGGGGATGCCACCGCTCTCGAGCACGTTGGTCACGTGATAGGCGTGCTGGTTGTAGATGCGGCGCGCGCTCACCCAGCGGTCGGCTGCGTCGCCCCAGACCTCGATGCCGGGGTTGTAGGTGTTGCGGCTGGGAGGATCGTAGATGCCCCCATTGCGGTTGGTGCAGAAGCCCGACTCGGTCGAGGAGCCGAAGACGATCTCCGCGTTGCCGTCGTTGTCGACATCGGCGATCACCGGGTTCTCCGTGCGCGTGCGGCTCTCGGAGTACTCGCGGAACAGCTCCTCGCCGTCGATGCCGTCGTACACGCGGAAGAAGCACTCGTCGTTGTAGACGACCTCTACCGTGCCATCGCCGTTGAAGTCGAACAGGCTCGATCCCGTGACACGACTCGAGTCGTCCTGCGTCGTGCGCTTCCAGCCGTTGTGCAGGCACACGCACACGCCCGCGGCTTCGTTGCACGCAAACTCGGCCCCCATCGCGTCGCAGTCGTCGTCGCTATCGCAGCTCGCGCCAGGCGGCGTACGCGCGGCGTTGCCTGCGGGGGCAGCGACCGTGAGCGGATCGCCCGGCAGAGCCGTCGGCCACAGCGCGGGCCAGGCCGGGCAGGACGTGGTCGGCGGCTGCAGATCGATCATCTGGTAGCTGGTGCGGAACGCCGTGCCGACCTCCGGAAAGCCGTCGCCGTCGAAGTCGTCCACATTCGGTGCGCCGCCCGCGTTGCCCACGTCGACGTCGTCGTTGTGGATCAGCGTGCCCGTCTCGCCGTCGAAGATCTGTAGGCGCCCGTTGGCGATCAAGATCACCTCGGGCTTACCGTCGAGGGGATTGTCTGGACCTGGCCTTGGTGCATTGAGCATGCCCTTGGTGCCGTGGTCTGCACCCCAGATATCGGCCACTGCGCAGAAGCCCTCGTTTTGGGCGACGGTGCCCGGGTTTTCAACCTTGGAGTCCCAGACGAGAACGAGCTTTGCGTCGCAATAGGCCTTCAGCTCCGCCTCGCGAAGGTCGTCCGCGAGATCGGGTACGTCGCTTCCGGCGCAGTCGGCGGGGCTCGAGACGGTCACGGGCAGCTCACCGGCGGCGGGAGCGGTCGGCAGATGGTACACGCTTCCGCCCGCGATGACCTCCATGCCCTGGGCCTTGCTGGACACGTCCGCGACGCAGCTGATCGGGCCCTGGCCGTTGGTGCCCCGGGCTGCGCCGCCGACGAAGAGGGTCTCGAAGGCGAGCGAGACGTTGCCCTTGCCGTCGTCCACCTGCTTGAGGGTGGCGACCACGCGACCCACCACGATCTCGGCGAGTCCCTTGCCATCGAGGTTGGCGATGGCGGGCGAGCCGTTGCCGGCATCTGCGGCCGACAGCGCGGCGCTCTCGCTCACCATGCGCCCGGTGCGGTCGTAGATGCGCAGCTTGTGCGTTTGGGTCAACACGACGATCTCGGGTGACCCGTCGCCGTCCAGGTCGCCCACCGCCACGCCGGCCGTCGGATCGAGATCAGCAGGCGTCGTGGCTGCCTCATCCGGGGTGCAGGGACAGCTCGCGGCACTCGGACCCGTGGTCGGGTCTCCCGCGCGCCAGGTCAGGCTTGGGCCGCACGCGGCGAAGACATCCTCGCCCTTCTGCGGACCTCCACCGTGGATGGCGCGCAGAATCCCTTCGTTCGAGTACCGAAAGCCACTGGTGGTGGGGGGGGTCTTGCAGAAGCTCAGGAAGATGATCTCTGGGAAGTCGAGCTCGTTGATCTTGCCGTCGCCGTTGTCGTCGGTGAGGTTGGCGACGGCGGGTGTCATGACCACCTGCGTGGAGCCTCGAAAGGGCGTGGTCGCCGGGGCATTCACGTTCGCGTCGCTCACGCCGCCCCAGTGCGAGCCGCGCGTGCCGTACTCGGGCGACGGGATGGCCTCCGCGAACGAAGAGGGCGGAAGTGTGCAGCTCGGGGGCCTGCCCGTACCCTCGCAGCGCCCGGCGTTGCAGGTGGTGTGCTCGGGGCAGTCCCAGTCGGCCTCGCAGGGGCAGAACGCCTCGCCGCCATCCATGGTGCACGCGCTGTCGAAGCTGGCTGCGCCACCGCAGGTGAACGTGGTCTCGAAGCCGCCGCCATTCGGCGCGCAGCGCTGCACGCTGCTGCCGTCGCAGCTCATGGCATTCGGCGTGCACGAGTCGGCGGCACACACGCCAGCCGCGCTGCAGTGCTCGGCGTCGTCGCACTGCAAGTCGTCCGTGCAGGCGATGTCCGCGCAGTAGAACCCCTCGCCCGAGGGCGCGGGTTCGCACACAGACGGCAGGCTGCAGGCGAGGTCCTCGCAGGTCTCGGCCACGCAGCGCGGGGTCGAGCCCACGAGCTCACAGCGCTGCCCGAAAGCGCAATCGAGGGTGGCACAGGAGGCCGGACCCCCGTCGTCACCTGCGCCCCCGTCGCCATGACCGCTCGCGTCGCCGCCGTCGCCGCCTGCGTCCTGCTCCGCGCCGTTGCCCTTGCCGTTCGAGCCTGATTTCCCAGCGCACCCGGCGCCCAATGCGAGTGCCACCGTGATCCAACAGAGGGGGAGAGCTGATGCCCGCATGCGACAAACTCCTAGGGGGGTTGCACCGCGACCTGCGATGCGGGTCCGTCACGCTTGTTCCACGGGCCCTCGCCCCATCGTTTCAGCTCGCGCCCGATCTTGGAAGACGGCGCATTGCTGCGACAACCGCCCACGTCGTCGGTGTGCGTCTGACTGTGGGGCTCAAGTGATGGCGAGCGCGGTCTCGGCGATGGTGCGCGCGTCGGGATCGAGCTCGGCGAGGCGTGCGGCATAGTCCTCGCGCCGGTCGATCGCATAGCCCTTCGCCCTTGGCTCGAGGCTCTCCATCCAGGTCGAGTGCAGCGTGAAGGGGAAGTCGAGCTTGTCGTGACTCAGCTTGCACACTGGGCCCTGGGCGAGGTCGGTTGCATCGAACACCCAGAGCTCGTCGCGCGCGTCGGAAGCCACCGTCACCAGGAGATAGCCCTCGTCGTCGCTCGTGCGATTCTTGCGCGGCACGAAGGTCGGAGAGGAGACGAGGGTGTAGGTGTCGAGGTGGAAGGCCTGAAGATCTCGCATGCTCTCGTGATCGATGTGAACGAGCTTGGGAGCGATGATCGACTCGGGCAGGGCGTCGATCGGCACCTCGCGCGAGAAGCTCGCGCCGAAGGGATAGTCGGCGTAAAGCTCGGCTTCGCGTTTGGGCAGGTAAGCGGGGTTGAAGCCAAAGCTCTGGTAGAACGCCGTACCGAGCTTCGTCCACGAGCGTGGGTCTTGTCCCCACAGGCCGACGCCCCAGGTGTTGTCGTTCGACATGAGCTTGCTCGTAACCCGGCCGCTCATGACGTCGATTTCGTGCTGACCTACCACGTTACGGTCACTGCCGCTGCGGAAGAACTGCCCGTCGATGGGCTTTTCGCCCCTGTAGCCGACGTCGCCCTGCTCGAGACGGGAACCCGTGTTGGTGCCGTTGTGGTGCATCAGTAAGATGCGCACGCGATCACCTGCTGCGTCGTCGTAGTCGGCGAGGAAGTGCGTGCACTCGCGATCGATCACGATGCGCTGCGCGACGGCTTTCTGGCCGGGCACGAGCGTCGACTTGCGAATGATGAGGATGGGAGAGCTCGTCGGGGGCGTCTCACCCACGACGTCGAAGGCGCCGTCGAGGATGACGACGTGGTGCTTCGTGATCGCCATCTGGTGGCCGAGCATGGAGAGGGCGACTTCCTTACCGCTCGCGTCGATGACGTCGAAGAACTCGGGCTCTCCCACGCCATCCCAGCGCACGACGCGTAGGAACTTGGTCAGCACCGAGAGTCCGTAGTTGATCGCATACACGCGCCTCTCGGCGACATCGTAGGCGGGGTGCGCCGTGACGAAGTGCATCGTGAACAGCCCTTGATCCAGGGATGGGCGCCAGCTGTCCTGAAGGCCCACCGGCGTTATCGCGTGCAGGCTCCGCGCATCGATCTCGATCGGACGCCCCATGTCGTAGGTGGCGAGCAGGCGGCCATCCATGATCGGCAGCAGTGCCGTGTTGGCCAGGTTGCGTGCGCCGTAGGTGCTCGAGAACTGTGCGATGTCGAAGAGGATGCCGAACTCGGCTTTCGTGCCCTTCACCTTCTGCGCGACGTGGTAGTCGTCGGTGCGTAGGATGCGCGTCTTGATCCGCGCTTCCTTCGGCGCGAAGGAGATGCGGTAGACGATGCCCTCGCCGGCCAAGAGCGGAAACTCAGGGTTGTCGGGCACCGACGCCACGATGAGCACGTGGCCCAGCATGTCGGGAGGGAGCTCGCCCTCGATCACACTCAGCGCCTCGTCGCCATCTGCGTCGCCGCCGATCTCCGTCTGGGAGCCTGCGAGCAGCGAGCGACTGAACCCCATGCCCTTGCTCGGCGCGTCCAGCGGCCCAGGGCCGCTCCCGCAACCCGGGAGCAAGTGACTCAAACCGACGGCAGAGAGGATCTCTAGAAATTCGCGTCGCTGCAGCATGGGCACCCCCGCGGGAGACGAGTTTGTCTCACAAAGGTCGCCGCACGTAAAGCGCGACGACCGGGGGGGCCGCGAGCGTCAGAGTCCTTCTTTGAGCTTCGACCGTACGCGATCGAGGATCTGGGTCGCCCGAGCAAGACCCAGGTCGAGAGCTGCATCGATCAGTTGGCTCTCCAAGTCGTGGCCCGCCTTCGCGGCACGTGCCCTGGGAGCAGGGCTCGCCTTGTCCTTCGGAGCCTTGTTGCTGCGGATGGTGTAGAGGTAGGCCTTCGACAGGCTGAGACCGCGTGCTTTCGCCTGGGCGAGGATCTCGGCAGCGGGCGTGCTGGAGCCAAAGCTCAGCACGAAATCGCGCTTCGACATCGACGACGTTGCAGCGGTGCTGGGGGCGGCGGCTTCTGCGCCGTCACTGTTCGCCTTGGAAGACTTGCCTTTCGTCTCGCGCTTGGGAGCCAGGGCCTTACTCGCAGGCTTGCTCTTCGCCTTGTCCTTGTTCGTGGAGCGAATCTTGTAGACATGAGCTTCGCTGAGCGCGAGCCCCTGGGCCTTCGCACGCTTGATTACTTCTTTCGCGCTCATATCGCGCGGCAGGCCCATCACGAAGCTCGTCTTGCTCCCGTAGACCTTGGTTGCTTTCTTCTTGGCAGCCATCTGTCGATCTCCCTTGCGTCCGTTGTACGCACCGAAGGCGCACCGGCTCTCGCGCCATGAGACGTGCGGATCTTAGCGGCTTTGACCTCCATGTCGCGTGCTGAACCCTGAAAAAGTAGAAAGTCTGCTCGCGTGACCGCCCGACTGCGCACCTGAGGCATGGCTCCCCTCGATATCGGTCAGAGTCCTTGGTGTCCGCAACGTTGGCTTTGGAGGTCCGACTGGGTCCTTACTTTCGGCGCCGGCTCGCCGAATGCTCCCATGCTGAGCCCGGGCAAGAATCACGAAGCCGAGAAGCCCGCGAAGCCCGCTCGCCATGCATTTCGAGCGAGACGACACGGCGTCCCCGTGCGCGTGGCGCAGCCCCCCGCTTCGGGATCCTCTGACGCAAATCGCTGACGATCGTCGCCGCCAAAGCCCTCGGCCCCCTCGTGCTAGGGACTCGGGGTCGGGTGCCGCTCGCCGCAAATGAAAACGGCC
>CAYNOM010000115.1:0-12683 GCA_964398415.1 uncultured Polyangiales bacterium
CCGGCGATTCGTGCAGGTAGGTGTCGTAGCCAGCGGCTTCGAGCCGCTCCTTCTCCGCTTGCGCACGCTCGGCGTCGAAGAACGAGCGATAGGGCACGCGCCCCGCAAAGGGATACCAGCGCGTGTGGGGCTCGAGACGATCTCTCGGTGCCGACGACAACACGAGCGTGAGCCACGGTCGCTCGAGCGCGTAGTAGCCGACGTAGCTCTCGGTGCGGTCCATGGCGACCACGCGCTCCGCGAACCGCGTCACGATGGGCACCTCGGCCAAGAGCGCTCGACGCGTGGGGTCGGCCTCGTCGGCGATGGCCTGCGCGAGCGGCTTCTGCTGGTTGACGAGCGACAGCTGGCCCTTGGCCAGATGGGCCACGTAGCAAGACGAAAGCAGGGCACACAGGCCCACGAGGCACAACATCGTCGCGATAGGGCGCAAGCAGCTCGGCATCCACCAAACCTTACCAGCCGAGGCTAGGTTTCCGCAGCCAGCGGGCCATTCCTTTGCGAGGCTCGAGCCCGCAGGGAGCGTGAGGGTCTTCCCAGGGGGCAGGGGCGTGGGCTCGAAACCCGTGATAGAACGGCCGCGACTTTCGGGAGGATCGACATGGGCCGTGTTCTTATCGTGGGTGCCGGTGGCGTTGGCGGCGTGGTGGCGCACAAGTGTGCGCAGGTACCGGAGGTGTTCTCCGAGATCACGCTGGCGAGCCGCACCCTGTCGCGCTGCGAGAAGATCCAGCGCGAGGTGAAGGAGCTTTCGGGCCGCCACATCGACATCGCCCAGCTCGATGCGGACGATGTCGGAGCGACCACGGCCTTTCTGAAGAAGCTCAAGCCCGAGCTCTTGATCAACGTGGCCCTGCCCTACCAAGACTTGCCCCTGATGGACGCGTGCCTCGCGGCCGGGGTGCCCTACCTCGACACGGCCAACTACGAGCCCAAGGACGTGGCCAAGTTCGAGTACAAGTGGCAGTGGGCCTACCGCGAGCGCTACCAGCAGGCGGGGCTCATGGCGCTGCTCGGCTCGGGCTTCGACCCGGGGGTCACCAACGTGTTCTGCGCCTACGCACAGAAGCACCTGTTCGACGAAATTCACACGGTCGACATCGTCGACTGCAATGCGGGCAGCCACGGCAAGGCCTTCGCCACCAACTTCAATCCCGAGATCAACATCCGCGAGATCACCCAGAACGGGCGCTACTGGGAGAACGGCGCGTGGGTCGAGACCACGCCCATGCAGCTCTCGGACACCTTCGACTTCCCCGGCGTGGGCGAGCGCAAGGCCTACCTCATCTATCACGAAGAGCTCGAGTCCCTCGTCCTTCACCTCAAGGGCCTCAAGCGCATTCGCTTCTGGATGACCTTCGGCGATGAGTACCTCACACACCTGCGCGTGCTGCAGAACGTGGGCATGACGCGCATCGACGCCGTCGACTACAAGGGCACGCCGGTGGTTCCGATGGAGTTTTTGAAGTGTCTCTTGCCCGATCCGGCGAGCCTGGCCGAGGGCTACACGGGCAAGACGTCCATCGGCTGCATCATCGAGGGCGTGAAAGATGGTAAGGCCCGTAAGGTCTTCATCTACAACATCTGCGATCACGCCGAGTGCTACAAAGAAGTGCGCGCCCAGGCCGTGAGCTACACGACCGGCGTGCCTGCGATGGTCGGCGCTCAGATGATGATGACCGGCAAGTGGAAGCAGGCAGGCGTCGTGCACATGGAGCAGATGGATCCCGACCCATTCCTCGAGGTGCTCGGCAAGTCGGGGCTGCCCTGGCACGTGAAAGAGCTGTGACCCCATGACGCGGCCCGACAAAGGCATGCTGGCGATCGACGCGGAGAAGGTGCCCGACTCGCCCTGCTGGGTGATCGACATGGCTGCCCTCGAAGACAACCTTCGCCTCTTGAGGCAGGTACAGGATGACGCCGGCTGCAAGATCCTGCTCGCGCTGAAGGGCTTCTCCACCTTTCCCACCTTCGGGCTCGTGAAGAAGTACCTGGTCGGAGCCACGTCGAGCTCGCCGCACGAAGCGCAGCTGGCGAAAGAAGAGCTGGGCGGCGAGGTGCACTGCTACGCACCGGCCTTCAGCGACGAAGACCTCCGCGAGTGTTTGCGCTTCTCCGACCACATCGTCTTCAACTCGTTCAGCCAGTGGCAGCGCTTGCGTCCCATCGTCGAAGCGCACCCCACGAAGGTGTCCTGCGGCATGCGCGTCAATCCCGAGGAGCGCGTGGTCGCCGTGGAGCTCTACGATCCCTGCGCGCCGCGCTCGCGCCTCGGCGTGCCGGTCTCCCAGTTTCATCCCGAGCTGCTCGAGGGGCTCGAGGGCCTGCACTTTCATGCCCTGTGCGAGCTCGACTCGGACGCGCTCGAGAAGGTGCTCACGGCCTTCGAGCAAAAGTTCGGTGAGCACATCGGTCGCATGAAGTGGGTCAACTTCGGCGGCGGTCATCACATCACGCGCCCCGGCTACGACATCGCGCGGCTCGTGCGCCTGGTGCGCGAGTTCAAGGCGCGGCACGGGGTCGAGGTGTACCTCGAGCCGGGCGAAGCCATCGCCATTCGCACGGGGGTGCTCGTCTCGACGGTGCTCGACATCGTGCACAACGCGGGCCCCATCGCCATCCTCGACACCAGCGCCACGGCCCACATGCCGGACGTGCTCGAAATGCCCTACCGTCCCGAGATCGTGGGCGCGGGTGCGCCGGGCGAGAAACCCTACACCTACCGGCTCGGCGGCCTCACCTGCCTCGCGGGCGACGTGATCGGCGACTACTCCTTCGACCACGAGCTCTCGGTGGGCGAGCGCATCGTGCTGCTCGACATGAGCCACTACACCGTCGTCAAGACCTCGAATTTCAACGGCGTGCGCTTACCCAGCATCGCCCTGCGCCACCCCGACGATCGCTACGAGCTGATCAAGCGCTTCGGCTACGATAGCTACAAAAGTCGGCTGGGCTGAGGGCGCGGGGGGCGCCCGCCCGGCCACGAGGGGGATGCGCATGATCCGACACGTGGTGTTCGATCTGGACGGGACATTGCTCGACACGGAGGAGCTGTACAGCGAAGCTGCGCAACGGGTCGTCGGCCGCTACGGCAAGACCTACACGCGCGAGCTCAAGCACAAGACGATGGGCGGCGACACCCTGCGCGGCGCCCAACTCGTCGTCGACACCCTCGAGCTGCCCATCACGGCCGAAGAGTACGTGAAGGCGCGCGAGGACGAGCTGTACGCGCTGTTCGAGAATGTATCCCCGATGGCCGGCGCGGAGAAGCTCGTCGCCCAGCTCACCGAGCGCGGAGTGCCGTTCGCGGTCGCCACCAGCGGTCACCGCGAGCTCACGATACACAAGCTATCGAAGCAGCGCTTTCTGCGCGATGTGTCGGTGGTGGTGTGCGGCGACGACCCACGCCTCGAAGATCCGAAGCCCGCGCCCGACATCTTTTTGCTGGCGGCCGGAGAGCTGGGCGTCGATCCGGAAGACTGCTGCGCCATCGAAGACTCCCACAACGGGGTGCTCGCAGCGCTGTCGGCCGGCATGCGCACCATCGCGCTCGCCGATCCGCGCTTCGGGCTCGACCTGTGCGGCATCGAGGGCGTGGCCCGCTGCGTGGGCTCCTTGGACGAGCTGAGCGTCACAGACCTCGGCATCGCCTGAAGCCCGGCGCAGGGGCGGCTTCAGCAGCCCTGTTCGTCGGCGCCGTCTTCGCAGTCAGGGAAGTCGTCGCACCTGTCGTCTTCCGAGTACGAGGAAGCGCCGCCGTCGCAGCTGAACTCGTCACCCGAGTCGTCACCGAAGGCCTCGGGACAGCTGGTCGCGAGCTTCTTGCAGGAGGCGGGATCCTCAGGCTCAGTGAGCTTGCCGGCGTCGGCGCAGCTCGTGTCTTGAAAGAACTTCTTCTGCTGCGCGATGAGGTCTCGATAGCAGGCCTCGATCTCGCCCACCGTGGCGGTGCAATCGTCGCCGAAGTCGTCCTTCGAGACGTCCTCGCAGCTCAGCTCCTCGCCGTCTCCTGGACCGGCGTCGTCGGGCTGCTCGAGGCATTGCGTCACGAAGGCCTTGCAGTCCGCTTCGGTCCGCGTGAGCGAGGCGCCCGCCAGCGTGCACAGCTGCTGCTCGCTCGGCGTTTGGCCTTCGACCTGGTCCTTTACCCACTCACAGAGTTGCTTGGCCTCGGCGTCAGTCGCTTCGGACGCAGGCTTCGAGGGCGTGACCCCCGACGAGCCCCCACCGCCATCGCTGTCGCCTCCGCAGCCTGACCCTGCTGCAAGCAAGAGCCCCAACATGGCCGTCCACCCCAACTGCTTCGACTCGCACGTGCGTCGCATCTGTGTTCTCCGTGGTGTTGCGCGGGATCGGGGCGGCTTCGCAAAGCCTCACACGCCTTGCGTCCGCCGACCTGTGCCGCGTCCCCGAGACGAAGGGTACCCGGGGACGATTCAAGATCCCAAGGAGTTGTCGCTCCGCTTCACCCCTACCTGACCACATCCCTGCGCAGCTTCAGCGCCGCGAGCTACACTCGGCCCATGGCTTTTCATGGCGCGGAGCAACGGTTGCAGGTAACCGCCCGCTTTTTGCGCCCCCTGCTCAGCGAGCTCGAGGCGCGTGGTCTTGCTGTTCATGACCTATGCCTCGAGAGCGGCATCGAGCCCGCAGCTCTCAGTCACCCCGACGCTCACTTGCCCTTGAGCTGTGCCGCAGCGCTGTTCGAGTTGAGCGTGGCAAAGAGCGGAGATCGTCTCTTGCCCGTGCGGGCCACCCTGCAGTACCGCCCCGACCCGAACCTGTTCGACTACGCGAGCATGGCCAGCGCCACGCTCGGCGACGCGCTCGTGCGGGTGTCGCGCTACTCGGCACTGATGATCGAGGGCATCGAGCTGAGCCTCGAGCGCGGCCCGGTCGTCTCGCGCATGTGCTACCGCTCCCGTCACGCGCTGTCGCTGCCCGAGTGCATGATGGAGTACATCGTCGGCGTGGGCGTGATCGCCTCGCAGCACTGGCTGCGCTTGAAGTTTCCCGTGACGGTCGAGCTGCGGCATCGCGCGCCCGAGGTCGTCGACGGCTATCTCGGTGTGTTCGGCGAAGTGCGCTTCGACTGCGCTGACAACGCGGTGTGCTTTCCGACGGCTGCCCTCGAGCTGCCCTTGCCGGAGGCCGATCCGGAGATGAGCCCGCTGCTCGATGCGCGTGCTTCGGCCAAGCTGCAGCAGAAGCGCGCCACGACGCCTTCGCTGAAGGCCCGCGTACGCGATGCGTTGCTCGTGCAGCTCGAAGACGGCGAGCCGAGCCTCGAGCGCATCGCCGAGCGTCTCAAGATGAGCGCACGCACGCTGCGCAGACGCCTGCGTGAGGAGGACACCACGCACCGCGAGCTGCTCGACGGCCTCAGGCAGGAGCTCGCGCGCGCCTGGCTCGCGGAACCGGGCGCGCAGATCGAAGACGTGGCGCTCAGGCTCGGCTTCTCCGATGCCACGAGCTTTCATCGCGCGTTTCGACGCTGGGAAGGCAAGACGCCCGCCCAGTTCATCCGCGAGCGTTGAACGGCTCAAGCGGGCTTTTTGGCCATGAACGTCAACACGTAGTCGGGATGCGCGATGTCCTCCTGCCGCGCGTCGACGAAGCCCGCTTCGGCAAGCTCGCGGCGCGCGTCCCAGGTGAGCCACTGCATCCGGTAGGGCTCGAAGAAGCCACGCGAGCGATACTCGAGATCCCACAGCGGCGGCTCGGACAGGTGCACGACACCCCCAGGCTTGAGCACCTCGAAGGCCTTCTTCAAGAGCTTCTTCTTGATCTCGTTCGGCGTCTCGTGGAGCACGAAGAAAAAGTTGACGAAATCGGCCGAATTCGCGGGCAGATCGGCATCCTCGGCGAACGCGTGGCGCCACTCGATGCGGGGATCGCGATGCTTCTTCTTGCCGAGGATCAAGCCGAAGGGCGAAGGGTCGACGCACACGACGCGTCCCTGCGGACCGAGTCGCTCGGCGAAGGCCGCGCCCTGGGCACCCGCCGCCGCACCGAAGTCGTAGACCACCTCGGCACCGCTCGGCACGAGGCTAGAGACCACCTCGCGCAACCCCTCGGCACCGCGCTTCGTCGAGGGCGCGAACAGCGCGCGCATCGCCGACTCGTTGCCCATGGCCGCCATCGGGCTCAGCCAGCCGCCAGGAAGGCTGTGAAACGGCTGGAGGTAGTAGTTGTGGTAGTCGAGCACCTCGTACTGTTCGACCTCCCGTGCGAAGTCGATGTCACGCCCCTCGAGGCCACCCATGAACGGCATCTTGGTGAACACCACGAGCTGACGCCGCTTGCTGCGGTAGGAGTGCATCTCGTGCTCGATCTGCTTGTACTGCCCCCAGCGCGGCTTGTAGACGTCGGGCACCTCGGGCTCGGTCATCACGGCGCCCTGCATCAGCTTCGTGGCGAGCCAGTTCTCGAGACCGATGCGCACGTGCTTCAGCGCCCGTTCGGAGGATCGCGTCTGCTTGAGGTGTGAAACCAAGTCGAAGTCGCGCACACGCGGCTCCTTCGGATCGCGACGGGCCGCGCGCGTGGCATCGAAAGACTGGGCGGTCTCGGTCATCAACGTTCTCCTGGGTGACGAGCGGCAACGGTTACCTCACGCACACTAGGCGGTGACACCCGAGAGAGCCTGGCGACATGGGCCTGAGCCACTGACTCAGGAGGCCACGCAAATCCTGCGCCTTCTTGCGTGTCTGAGGGTGTGCCGCACCACCAAAGCCTTCGTCACATTCTGTCGCGTGCACCGAGAGCCTGCGCCAAACGCAGCTTGCGTAGGCGGAGGCCCACCTTGAGAACGCCACATTTTGGGAGTCCAATTGCTTCAAGGGGGCCCGCATCGGGTCGTGGGAGGCATCGATGACACGCTACTCGTTGACTGTGCTCGTGCTCGCCATTGCAGGCTTCAGTTGCGGGAGCGACGACGCCGTCGAGGACGATGGCCGCCCCCAGATCGAGCCGGACGCGAACGCGAAGGGCGGCATGCAGAATGGTGCCCACGGCGAAGAGGACGCCGGCTCATCCGGCGGCTCGGGAGGTACCGCCGGGGCGCGCGTGGCGCTCACCAACCTATCGAGCTGCGATGATGACGACCCTTCCACGCCCGGATCCGAATGCCCCGCTGAGGTGGCTTGCGGCGGTACGGCCGACGCGCCGCACGCCTGCCCGAGCGCGACCCACGCCTGCTGCGCTGCGGGATTTCCCTCGGAAGACACGGTCAACTGTTACGAGGGGGCCTCGGCGTGCATGGCCCAAGAAACCCAGGCCACGTGCGATGGCCCCGAAGATTGCGGTGGCGAAGCCTGCTGCTTCACGTTCGCCCCCACGCCGAAGATGGGCTGCATGCCCGTCGCCGACTGCGACGTCGCGGGGACCATCCTGTGCCACGAGGATGCCGATTGCCCGATCGGCAAGATCTGCGAGCCGCACAAGAACTCACCGTGGTGGGGCTACTGCGGCTGATGCTCGCCCGTCGTGTGGGGCAACACCCGACCCCAGCGACGCCCGTCATGCGACGCAGCCCCCGCAATAGGCCTGCGCAAACGGCCCGAATCCCAGATAATGGAGGGATGAAGCGTTGGGGGATGCCACTGTGCGCGGGAGCTTTGCTCTCGCTCGTCGGTTGCGGGTCGACGTTGGCCGCGCAGCCCAAGCCCGTCGTCTATCACGGCGATGCCGCGGGTGAACCGGAGGTGTCGGGGCTGCCGAGCCTCGACGTGCCCGACTCGGAGCTCACGAGCGAGATGCGCATCGCGCGCCTTCTGTGCGAAGAGAGCCTGCACGTGCCCGATCCAACGCTGCCGGAGAAGCGCGATGCGGCGTCGATCCAGCTGTGGAGCGAGACCGTGTTCGCACGCTGGGTCGAGGACAAGACGCGGCGCGCGAGCGTGGCGAAGAGCGAGCTCGATCGAGCCGCGGAGCAGAGCCATCGCCAACGCATCGTCGCCGGTGCGCTCGTAGGCCTTTTGTACGAAGACCTGGCCCAGGTGATGCTCGCTGTGCCCGTGCCCGAGGACTTCATCTCCGAGCCCGAGGTGGCGCAGATGTTCCGCGAGGTGATGAACAAGCAAGCCCTGCCCTACCTGACCGAGGCGCAGCGCGCCTACGACGCTTGCAGCGGCAACGCGACGCAAGATGAGGCACTGAGGCACTGGTCGCCCTACTGCAAGGCGCGTTCGGAGGGGCTCGCACTGGTGGGCAAGCCTGCGGAGGGGCCGGTCGAAAACGGACACACCGAGGTCGTCGTCATCGCGCCGTAGGGCGCGCGCGACGTGCAGTGACTCGTCCCGTGCGCATCTGCGCCGAGGGATCACGGCTTTCCTGGGGCGGCCCGTGGATCCAGCTCTTCATCGAACAGGTGAACTGAGCGGGCGTTGCCGTCAGAAGGCGTGACGTGAAAGCGCAACGCCTTCGCGTCCCGGCGCGCCCGCGTGCCCCGGCCCGTGGCCACCTGCGCCCCCCTCCCCCCGGACCCCCTCCTGAAGCTCCACGCTGCCCCGCTCCACGACGTTGGCGCTGCCGGCAAGCAGCAGCGTGACGGATGCGCCGCCCGTCCCCCCCGCGCCGCCGCCGCCCGCGCCGCCGATGCCGCCGATGCCGCCGATGCCGCCTGCGCCCGAGTAGTAGCGGATCGCCCCGCACTTCTTATTGCGCCCGTCCTCGTGCCCCTGCCCCGTGGTCTGACCGCCCGGTTGCCCGTCGCGGCCCTCACCTCCGGGCCCGCCGCGTCCGCCGCGTCCGCCGACGAGCACCACGTCCTCCAGCGCGACCGTGCTGTCGATCGCCGCGATCGCGAATGCCCCACCCCCGGCACCGCCCCCCTCTCCACCACCGCCGCCGCACCCGCCAGGGGCCCCGTCGCCACCGCGCCCCCCGAGGATGGTGCCGCAGCCAAAGCAGGCGCGGATGCGCTTCGTGCCGCCGCCGCCACCGCCGCCACCGCCTGTGCCATGAAAGCCTCGCGCGCCCGAGCCACCGGGCGGGCCGACCCAGCCGCCCTGCTCGAACGCCCCCAGCGCCTCCTCGGGCGCGCTGCCACCTGCGCCGTCGTCGCCATCACGCCCGGGCTTGCCCGAAGTGCCGGCGGTGACGCCGTCCGAGCCGACCAGCGGACAGGCATTCGGGCAGTTGGAGCTCCCACCACCACCGGCGCCACCGCCGTTGACCGGGTCTCCTCCCGCGTCGCCGACGCCTCCTTCGCTGGCACCGCAGTCGTAGGAGGTGCCGCCTTGCCCTCCGCGCGCATCGCAGGAGGTCGGCAACCCTGAGTTGCCCTTCGGACCGGCCTCACCTGCGCCGGCTTTGACGATCACCTGCTGCAGGTGCAGGGCATTGGCGCAGTCTTCGACCCACACCGCGTAGCTCGAGCGGCCCTGCTCGCCGAGGAGCGTGGCCCCGACGAGCGTCAAGCCGGACAGCCGAGTCTCGCTGCGCAGCTGCGCGGCCACCATGGTGCGCTCGGCATCGGAGCTGACGAGCACCTCGTGGGCCGACGCGTCGCGGCGGGTGAAGTCGGCAGAGTAGCCCCCGAACAGCGAAACCCCGTCGGCGAGGCTCACGCTCTCGGCATAGCTTCCCTGCGCGATCAGCACCGAGCAGGGCTGCTCTGGGCAGGCGCGGGCGCGCTCGATGCCGCGTTGGATGGTGCGCACCGCGCGCATCGGTGCGTCGCCCGCGTTGTCGTCGTGCCCATGCTGCGCGACGTAAACCACCGGTCGGGCCGACTCGATGCAGAACTCGAGCCCGATCTGCCTGCCCACGTTACGGTCGGCGTCGTCGCAGTCGTCGCCGTTCGTCACCCAACCCCCAGGCACCTCGCAGGCCCGTACCGGCGTCTTGGGGTTGCCGAAGCCGTCCCCGTCCGCGTCCGGATAGAACGTGCGCCCGTCGACGGGGAACGTGTCCACGAAGCCGTCGCAGTCGTTGTCCTTGCCGTCGCAGAGCTCGGGCGCGCCGGGATAGACCGTATCGTCCTCGTCGTCGCAATCCACGCCGCCCCGCGCGCCGTCCTCGTCCTGATCGTTGGGGTCGCGCGGGATTGGCGAGGTCCCCGCGTCGCGTGCGGTGGGTGCAGGATCGCGCCCCCCCTGCGGTGGGCGCGCTGCGTCCGCGGCAGCGTCCCCCATCACCGCGCTGACCTCGCTCGCCCGCGCGCCCTTGTCGCCGCTCCCTGCAGCGCAGGCGCAAGCCCACACCGACGCAAAGGCCAGCGCCAGCACACAGCCTTGGCGTCCCGTTGCACGCACCATGCTGCCCCCTACCACCCACGGCCCGAAAGCCAGCAGGCCGATCGCCACTCGGGGCTTCTAGCAACTTACGCAGAAAAATGAAACACGTTTCATGCTCGACCTCGACGCGGAGGGCCGGCCGAAACTCGATCACTCCATGTGGAGCCGAGAGCTGACCAGCTGCTGGCGGCATGGCGCGGGTGCGGGCGTGTTCAGGAGCCGTCGCCGCACCGGACGCGTAAGCCTTACCCATCTCGGTGTGTGCTTCGCGCCGGTCGCGGACTCATGCACGCTGCGCCAACGTGCGTGAGCCTCAACGCAGCTGGAGCGGCCACTTGAGCTGCGCGGCGAGCTCGCGAAACTCACCGTAGGTCGGTCCATAGCCTGCGCGCAGGGACAGGTGCGCGATGAGGAAGCTGAGCGAGAGGCTGGCCTGTCCGGCGACCGATACGCCATCGCCTGCAAAGACGAGCACAGGCGCGACGTTGATGCCGCAGGGGCCGATGCCCGCTTGCGCGCCGAGAGAGAACAGACCCGAGCGAGAGTCTGCTGCCACGAGGCGACCATCCAGCATGAGCCCCATCCAGTTCGAATCCTTGATGCGCACCAGCGTCAGCTCGGCCCCCACGAGCGGTGCGATCTCAGCTTCGTGCAGGTGGGTGCCGACGCTCGGCCCCAATGAGATCCAATCGCCATTCCAATCAAAATCGGAAGCGGAAGCCGATTGGGGAGCGAGCAGGCTCAGGAGCAAGGGCAACAGACCGAGCCTGTGATTTCGACGGACGCGACTCAGCCAGGCACGGCACGGCACTTCGCACGACATGATCACGCGATAGCGCGCCGCGCGAAAGACGTCGACGCCTGCATCACCTCGAAAGGCCCACCGCCTCTCCCAGGTCAAGGACGATACGGCGTACCCGCTCATGCCGGAGCTGCGCCCCGCAGCGATCGCGAGCGCCCGCGCTCTCTTACGGAGCCGCGTGCGTATACGTGCACATTCCGGCGGTACATTGGACCGAGCCGCTTCCGCAGGCGGGAATGCGCTGCATCATGCTGCACGGGGTCTCGGCTCCGCACTTGAGCTGAGCGAGGAACTCAGCCTGGTGCTTACGGTTGATGGCGAGGTCAGCCCCCCCGTTGCCGCAGTCACAACAGCCGTTCTGGATGTACATGCATTCGCTGTCGACCGAGCATGCGCGGTACTTGGCGGTTGCGCTGTCCGGTAGAGGTGCACCCCGCGTTGGCGTGGTTGCACGGGATTGCGGGTTGCACGCCATGCCCAGCACGAACAGCAACGCCATGCTCAGGTCAAGGGCTCCGTGCAGCCATCGAGATCGCCCTGGGCGGTGGGGAACCAGAACATTCCAATAGGTCATACCGGTCTCCGAGGCGCTGCTATTAGCATGCGTCTGGGTGGTAGGGGTCGGATCTAGCTTTCTAACTTTTTCTCCACCGGTGCAACGGGCCTCCGCACGCACACGTCCACCGCACGCGCACGTCCACGCGCGTGCGCGTCGGCAGCGTGGCCGCTCCTCGTGACAACTCTTCCCGACACAGGGGGGAACCGATCCATGTGTCCGTCAGCGTACCTTTCGACGGTGCGAGCGATGCCCCAACCCGCGACCCGCCAGAGCGCACGATTCACGAACGAACCGAGCACGGTTGCACGTCTCCTTCGCTTCCCCAGGTCAAAAGTCCAATGCGAGCCATCGCCGAGGGATGCCCGAGGCTGACGTCTGAGGGAAGCAAAAATCGCTGCGCCGGGTGGTGTGAGCCATCCGATGCACTTGCGTCGACGTCCGCGATTCGTCAAACATGTTCACTGAACACGTTTGACGAAATCCGCATTGCGACGCACCGAGCAAAAACAGGCCACGGCGGAGCGCGTCCTTGGTGCCGCCCGCGATGAGTTCGAGGCCAGGGGCTTCGAACGCGCGAGCATTCGTGGGATCGCCGAACGGGCAGATGTGTCGGTCGGAACGGTGATGCACCACTTCGGCGACAAGCGGCAGCTCTTGTATGCCGCGCTGCACTCCGCACTCGAGGGCGCAATCACCCGCAGCGTTCGCCAAACGCGCCAAGGGCCGCTTCTCACGCAGCTCGAGCGCTTTGCCGCGGGGGTGTTCCGTGTCTACGAGGAGCGCCCTTTGCTTTCGCGTACCCTATTGAAGGAGTCGCTGTTTGCCGACGGGGAGTGGGGGGAGCGGTTCGTCGCGCAGCATGAAGCAGCGCATGCCGCGGTTCGACGCCTCTGTGTCGCCGCCGTCGAGCGCGGGGAGCTGTCACCGAGCACGGATCTAGACGCGCTCGGGCTCGCCTTCCTCTCGTTCTTCAACTTCGCCCTTCTTGCCTGGGTCCAAGGAGCGAGGGGGCCCGAAGGCCCACGCGTCCTGTTCAACCGACTGCTAAGGTCGCACCTCGCGTCGCACCTCGTCGACCAGG
>CAYNOM010000116.1:0-12667 GCA_964398415.1 uncultured Polyangiales bacterium
TCTGTACCTCGCACCCACCGAACCGGTACCCATCGAGCGTTGGGATTACACCGAAGATGCGCCGGTCGACGAGACACTCGCGCTCGGGCGGCGCGATGCCGAACGCCACCGCGCCGAGCTCGAGGTGCTGCTCGGCGAGCCCGCCGAGGACCCGCGGCGCCCCCGTGGCGAGATCGACGCGCGCAGCGCACAAGCCGTGCCCAGCGCCTAAACGACGAGAGCCCCGGCGCGCTGCCTGCGCCATACTCGACGCGGGAGGAACCGATGTCACGACACACGATGGCGCTTCTGATGGCTCCGCTGCTCGTGGTCGCCCTGGGTGGGCGCGCGCACGCGGCCGATGTCGATTTCGCGATCCTGGGTCTCCTGGGCAGCGGTGTCGACAGCGGAGATGCCGCAAACAATCCCTACGTCTTGCAGCTCGGCGCCGCCGGCGAGCTGACGATCAACGGCTTTGTGATCGGCGTTCGTGGCACGCGCTCGATAGGCTCTCGCGTAGACTGCTCGACCCCCTGCAGGCAGGTCGACGACCTGCGCACGTTTGGCGCCGATCTCGGCTTCGACTGGGAGCTTCTCATGCTGCATCTGGGCCCTCGGTTCGGCATCGGGCGCCTGAAAGAGCGCAATGGCGACAGCGTGGCGGCCTATCTCGAGCCAGGGGCCGTCGCCGACCTCGAGCTGGGGCTCTTGGCGCTCGGCGCCGAGCTGCGCTACCGCGTCGCCATCGACACCCCCGACGCAAGCGGCCTGCTCGCCTACTTGCGCGCAGGCCTGCGCTTCTAATCGCCGCTCATCACGCGCCGCGCGACCTCACGGTTGCGATGCGGGGGCCACTCGGCGATTCTTGCGCCATGGGTCACCCTGCCGAAACCGCACCGCTCGAAGAGGATGTCGCGCTACTCACGCGCATGCTCGACGCAGCCATCGAAGAGCATGCAGGCCCGCGCGTCGTGAGCCTCGTGCGCAGCTTGCGAGCCGAAGCCGAGGCGTTGCGCAAGGGCACGCTCGAAGGCGGTAGAGCGCGCTTCGAAGAGCACCTCGAGGCGCTGTCGCTCGAAGATTTGGGCGAGGTGGCACGCGCGTTCACGCTGTTCTTCCACCTCGTGAACGCCGCAGAAGAGCAGCACCGGGTGCGCATGCTGCGCCGGCACGATAGGGCCCATGCGCCGCAGGACTCGCTGGCGGACGCCCTGCGCATCATGCGCGAGCAGGGCATGGGAGCCGTCGAAGTTCGCGAACAGCTCGCGCGCCTGTTCGTGATGCCCGTGCTGACAGCCCATCCCACCGAGGCCCGACGCCGCACCGTTCGCGATCACATCGCGCAGGTCGAGAGCCTGCTCGATGGCCTCGAGCGCGCCGCGTCGGACAGCGAACGCACCGAGCTCTCGGAGGCGCTCGCCGACACGGTGATCACCCTGCTCGCCACGGAGCAATCGCGGCCCGAGAAGCCCGAGCCGAGAGACGAGATCGAGGCAGGCCTCGACGTCTTTCAACGCACGCTGCTCGATGCCACGCCCGCCCTCTACCGCGAGCTCGAGACCAGCCTCGCCATGCGCTTTCCCGAAATCGACTGGCTCGAGCTCGGCGCCGACGATCCGTCACGCTGGGTGGTGCCCTCGTTTCTGCGTTGGGGCTCGTGGATCGGCGGTGATCGCGATGGAAATCCTTTCGTCACAGCCCACGTCACGCGCAGCGTGCTCGAGCGGCAGCGCACCGTGATTCTCCAGCGCTACGCGGCCGACGTCGATGCCCTGGGTCGCAGCCTGTCTTTGTCTTCACGTCGGGTGCCGAGAAACCCAGGCCTCGACGCGCTCGTCGCCTCCATCGAACGCGATCGAGAGCGCTTTCCCGAGGTAGCAGCGCGCGTCAGACGCTTCACCGTGCACGAGCCCTGGCGCGAGAAGCTCTGGTACATCGCGGCACGCCTGCGCGCGACGCGCGATCGCGCAGAAGACGCCTACGTGGACGTCGCGGGCTACCAGCGCGATTTGCTGCTGCTCGAGCATGCGCTGGTGGGCTCGGGCCACGCGCGCCTCGCGAGGGGAGCCCTGCGCGACTGCCGGCGTCGTGCGGATGTATTTGGCTTTCACCTCGCGAGCCTCGACTTGCGCCAGCACTCGGGTGTTCACGAGCGCGTCGTGGCCGAGCTGCTGCCCCACATCGGAATCAGTGTCGAACAGGGCTACCTCGCCCTCGACGAGGCCGCGCGCGCGCGCCTCCTGCACGAGCTGCTCGCGCGTCCCGAGAGCCTGCATCCGGCCTCGCGCACGGGCCTGTCGGAGTCTGCGCGTGATCTGCTCGCTACCCTCGACATGGTGGGACGCGCGCGGCGTGAGCTCGGACCGCGCGCCGCAGAGCGCTACATCGTGAGCTTCACGAGCACCCTGAGCGACCTGCTCGAGGTGCTGTTTTTGGAGCGCGCGGCGGGGCTGAGCCCGGGAGAGCTGCGTCCGATTCCCTTGCTCGAGCAGCTCGAAGACCTCGAAGCGGCGCCAGATCTCGCGCGTCAGATCCTCGCCTCTCCGCCCCTGCGCGCGGCCCTAGGCGGAGAGCTCGAGGTGATGATCGGCTACTCCGACTCGAGCAAGCAGGTGGGCTACGTGACGAGCCAAATGGCCCTACGCTACGCCCAGCGCAAGCTCGCCGACGTGGCCGAAGAGCACGGCGTGCTTCTCACCATCTTTCACGGACGCGGCGGCGCCATCGGACGCGGCGGCGGGCCTTCGCACCACGCCATCCGCGCCCAACCCGAACGCGCCTTGCACGGCCGGCTGCGCGTGACCGAACAGGGCGAGACGATCAGCACGCGCTACGGCCGGCGCGACATCGCCGAACGCGACCTCGAGCAGGTGGTGAGCGCGGTGTTTCTGTCGGGTTTGTCCGAGCGCACGCCCGTACCCGACGACGAGATGCGCGCGCGGGATGCCCTGTTCGAGCACGCGGCGAAGAGCGCCCTCGAAGCCTACCGCCGGTTGCTCCACGACCCCGAGCGCCTGTCGCGCTACGCGCAGGCTGCAACGCCGATCGGCGAGGTGGCGGCGCTGCCCATCGGCTCGCGCCCCGCTTCGCGCAAGCAAGGGCTATCGTTGTCCGACCTGCGCGCGATCCCGTGGGTGTTCTCGTGGAACCAGAGCCGGCACGGCATCCCGGGCTGGTTTGGGCTCGGCTCCGCGCTCGAGGGGGTGATCGCAGACGCCGGCATCGAGCGCGTGCGCACGCTGTACCGCGACTCGCCGTTCTTTCGCGCCTTGATCAACAACGCACAGCTCGCCCTGACGCGCGCGGACATCGACGTGGCGAGCGCCTACGCGAAGCTCGCGGATGAGGACGCACAGACGCTGTTCCCGTTGATCCGCAGCGAGTGGGACAAGACCGTGAAGGGTGTGCTCGACGTGATCGACAAGCAGCAGATCCTCGGCAATCGCCCCCACCTGCTCGCCACCGTGGTGCGCAGAAATCCCCATGTGGACGTGCT
The DNA here is from genome assembly GCA_964398415.1 of uncultured Polyangiales bacterium. Classification (GTDB taxonomy): domain Bacteria; phylum Myxococcota_A; class Polyangia; order Polyangiales; family DASUME01; genus DASUME01. The sequence goes on from CAYNOM010000116.1 coordinate 3,476, forward strand.
CAGCCACACGCAGATCGTGCTGCGCAGGCGCCTGTCGAGCGCCACCGACGACGCCTATCGCGATCGCATCCTGAACGTCTTGTTCACGACCATCAACGGCATCGCCGCGGGGCTTCAAACCGCCGGCTGATCGTCGCGCACGAGGCCGCTCGCCTCGTCGAGCAGCGACGTGCAGGCACCCCACGCGGTGAGCAGCGCGCACGCGTTGGCCATGCCGAGTCGCTCGGGCTCGAACAGCCCGGGGGCAAGGCGCGACAGCTTTTGGGTCTGCACGATGCCTTGAAGCGCAGCCCAGTACTGCACCGCGCGCGCCGCAGCAGGCCCAGGGCTCAGGGCGCCACAGGCGCTCGCGGCCGTGAAGGGGATGGCCACTTGCTGAAACACCTGCACGAGCACGGGTCCGAGCAAGGCACCCTGCTCGTCGTCGAGCCAAATGCGAGGATCGAGCGAGAAGGCGATGAGCCGCAGATACTCGGGCCTGAGCGCGTCGAGACGCAGGTAGTAGCGAGCGAACGAGAGCAGCACGAACAGGGCCCGCAGCTCGGGTGCGTCACCGCGGCGGTCTGCCACACGCGAAGCCTGCTCACGTCGCGCGGCCAGGTCGCCGGCCATCTCCGAAAACACCTGGCGCTGCACCTCGCCGACCAGGGCCTCTTTCGAGGGGTAGTACCAATAGAGCGCTCCTGGGGTGTATCCGAGGTCACGCGCTAGCTGGTTCAGGCTGAATTCGGCGGGCCCCGTGGCGGCGATCATCTCCCGCGCGTGCGAGACGATCTCGTCACGTTTTGCGGCCCTCTTCTGCCTCACTTTGGCGCTAGTGGTCTTCTTTTCGCCCAAGGCCAGTCTAACCCCGTCCCCCAGCCTGACCCGCTCGAGAGGATCTGCAACCGCTTTCAGGAATTTATTGAATGGCATTTAGGTAAAATGCCGTATGCCAGTCAGTACGCCGCCCCAGACGCTCTGGATGCTCCCCGGCAGCCAGCCCCTGTTCGTGCTCAGCCTGGAGAGCGCGCGCGGCACCGAAGCTCTGCCCGCCGCCGAACGCGAGGTGGCTGAGGCGGTGCTCGCTGGGATGAGCAACGAAGAGATCGCAGCGCGGCGCGGCACATCGGTCAAGACCGTCGCGAACCAGCTCGCGCGCCTCTACGAACGCTTCGACGTGCACTCGCGCGCCGCCCTGTCACGCGCCCTCGACCTCGCGCTTGGCACGCCATGAACGAGCTGCATGCGGTGCACGTGGTCGAAGCCGCCCTGAGGCTCTCTGGCAACCCCATGGCCTGGATGGTGCCGGTGGCCGACGAGTTTTCGCGCGCCTGGCCAGACCCGCTCGCGACCACGGCGCAGGAATACGAGATCGTCGAGGGCGAGGTGCGACTGCTGAATGAGGTGCAGCGCGGGCCCCTCGGTCTTCAGCTCAGTCGAGCGGGCCTTCAGACCATCAGCTCCGAGCAGGTGGCGCACGTCTATGGGAAGCCCGCGCAGTGCGTGAGCGCGACGGAGGTGCTCGGCGATCCGCTGCCGCGCGCCCTATCGCAACAATGGGGCATGTCGGGCGTGCGGGATGTGGTCGGAGTGTTCTCGCGCGACGCCGAAGGACACGGTGTCGCCGTGGCAGCGGCGCTACCGAACGCGGTCCAGATCTCGCCACGCGCACGCGCACGTTGGATCCAGGTGGCCCATCAACTCGGCCTCGCCGCACGCCTGCACCGCATGCTGGGCACGACGAGCCTCGACGCGCTGCCCCACGCGCGCCTCGACGGCGCGGGGCGCGTGCTCGACGCCGCAGGCGACGCCGGTGAGATCGAGGTGCGCGCACAGCTGCGCGAGCTCGTGCGAACGCTCGAGCGCGCACGTGCGGCAGCCGAGCACGGCGACGTCGACTCCGCCCTCAAGATGTGGGAGCAGCTCGCGCGCGGGGAGTGGGTGCTCGTCGACCAGTTCGATGCCGACGGCAAACGCCACGTGGTCGCGGCGCCCTGTCCCGCGGCCGCGTCGCTGCGCGCCCTCTCGAGTCAGCAGGAGGCCGTGGCACGCGCGGCGGGGGAAGGCCTGTCGAGCCGCGAGATCGGAAAGCAGCTCGGCCTCAGCGAGCGAGCGGTCGACAACCAGCTCGCGCGCGCGATGCAAAAACTCGGTATCCCAAACCGCGTGGCGCTCGTGCGCCTCTTCACCGCGCTCGAACGCGGGGGCCACGTGAGCTGAAGAGGAGCTCATCGCGATTTTTTGCGCCTGTGGCGCCCGCGCGCCTTCTCGTAGGCCGCCGTGTTCAAGGTGTCGCCTCGTGCCCAGGCTCGCGCAAGCGGCACGAACGTCTTCGGCCATGCCGCAGACAGACGCAGCGCCAGAAAGTCGAAGTACAGAGCTTCGATCACGCCCTCGAATTCGTTCGTGAGCCGCATGCGTTCATAGAACGCCTCGTGAGCCTCGTGATCGATGTCGGCCGCATGCTTCGATTTCTTCGGCGCACGCGGCTTGGGCATCATCTCCTCGAGGAGGGGATTGGGGCCCTCGTCCTCGTCGAGCACGGTGGCGAGCTTCAGGCCCGACACGCCGAGCTGCTCGGCCTTGAGCACGAAGCTCGTGTCGTCGTCACCCCGCGTCATGCGCACGCCTGCGCTCTCGGGAAGCTGGCCGCGGAGCAGGGCTTCCTTGGCCTCGCGTCCGAGCCCAGGCGACGGGGCCGTGATGCGCGTGCTCTCCTTGTTCGCCGAGAGCACGAGACGTCGCTCGAGCCACAGACCAAACTCACCGTGCTCTTCGGTGCGCAGCGTGGCCTCGAAGATCTCCGACTCGAGCCAGAGAAAGAGCAGAAACTCGCGGCCCACGAAGCGCCGGCTCTCGATGCGATCGACGAGCTGCACGTCAGGCCCCCTCGGCGTCGATGAGCAACGTCACCGTCATGGCGGCCCAAGCCTTCTCTTCGGCTTCGTCGAGCCCCAAGCGCGCAGCCAACGTGTAGGGCGACTCGGGGATGAGCTTGAGGTTGAAGGTGCGCTCGAACAGCTCGGTCATGGCGGAGATGGGACGAGCCGCCTGACTGAAGAAGCGCACGATGCCCTCTTCGAGCGACCAGGACAGATCGACGCAGCGCATGGCCGGCACGAACTGCTTGCGAAGCTTGCGCGACACGAGCTCCTTCAGCTCCGTGCGCTCGCTTCGCGTCAAGCGCTCGCGCCCCTTCTTCGCCAGATAAGCGACCTCTGCCTCGCGCACCTTGGCGCGCACGAGCTGCCCGGGCAAAACCCAGCGATCGGTGCGAAAGCCGAGGTTGATGAACTCGTTGTAGAAGACGTTTTCGTAACCGAGCTCGAGCTCGAAGGGCTCACCGATGGCACAAAAGCCCGAGCGTTCGAGGGCATCTTCGTCGGCGGTGAGAGGGCGCATCACGCGGGCGCGAATGGCCTTCATGAAACGCTGTCGGAAATCGTCCGGGAGCTCTCCCTCGACGAAGAAGCGTGAGTAGCTCAGCGAGCCTTTGAGCGCGGGCATGGGCGGGGCCATGTACACACAACTCGTCCTCGGCTCAAGCGAACGCCGTGAAGAGCGCTCCAAATCGCAAGACGCGTTATTCTGCACACGCGCGCTCGCGGCGCGAGCCGAGCTACGACCTTGCCCTCCGCAGCGAACAATCACGTTGACGCCCTGCTCGGCCCCACCAACACGGGCAAGACCCATCGCGCCATCGAGCGCATGCTCGAGCAGGACAGCGGCGTGATGGGCCTACCCCTGCGCCTTCTGGCACGCGAGGTCTACGACCGCGTGAGCGCGCGTGTGGGCGAAGAACAGGTCGCGCTGGTCACGGGCGAAGAGAAGCGCGTTCCTGTGCGCCCGCGCTACTGGGTATGCACCGTCGAGGCCATGCCACCCGAGCTCGAGGTCGACTTCGCGGCCGTCGATGAGATCCAGCTCGTGAGCCATCCCGAACGAGGCCACGTCTTCACCGATCGCCTGCTGCACTTTCGCGGCCAGAAGGAGACGTGGTTTCTCGGCTCGGACACCATGGAGCGGGTCCTTCGCGCCTGGATCGAGGGCATTCGCATCCATCATCTACCGCGCCTGTCGCAACTCAGTTACCAAGGTCAGCGCTCGTTGCGCACGCTGCCGAGGCGCAGCGCGGTGGTGGCGTTCAGCATGCCCGACGTCTACGAGCTGGCCGATGCGCTGCGTGTACGACGTGGGGGCGCAGCCGTCGTGCTCGGTGCGCTGTCGCCGCGCGTACGCAACGCGCAAGTGGCGATGTATCAAGCGGGCGAGGTCGACTTCCTCGTCGCCACCGACGCCATCGGCATGGGCCTCAACCTCGACATCCATCACGTGGCCCTGTCGTCGCGCGTCAAGTTCGACGGCTTCGAAACGCGCGAGCTCGATCCGCCCGAGCTTGCCCAGATCGTGGGACGCGCGGGGCGCCACCTGCGCGACGGCACCTTCGGCACGCTCAGCCCCGAGCCGGAGCTCTCGCGCGCGCTCGTCACGCAGCTCGAATGCCACCGCTTTGCCGCAGTCACGCAGGGCTTCTATCGCAACGCCGCGGTCGATTTCGACAGCATCGCGGCGCTCATCGAAAGCCTCTCCCAGAAGCCACCGCTCCCGGGCCTCGTGGCCGCGCCCGACGCCGACGATCTGCTGGTGCTGCGTGTGCTCGCGAAGCGAGACGACGTGCGCGCCCTGGCACGCAACCCGCACGCCGTGCGCCTGTTGTGGGACGTGTGCCGCATCCCAAACTACGAAAAGCGCATCCCCGAGCACCAGGCCGACCACATCCTGCCGATCTTCAGCGAGCTCGTCCAACATGGCCGGCTCTCGGTCGAGCTCGTGGACAGCCGCCTCGATCGCCTCGATCGGCTCGAGGGCGACATTCATCAGCTCATGGATCGCCTGGCCGCCGTCCGCACCTATACGTACGTGAGCCACCAGAGCGGCTGGGTCGAAGAGCAGGCGGGCTTTCGTGAGCGCACGCGCGAGATCGAAGATCGCCTGGGCGATCAGCTGCACCTGCGCCTGATCGAGCGCTTCGTGGCGCGTGCACCGTCAGGCCCGCGATCGGCGAAAGGGCAAAAGACGCGCCGCGAGGTGCGCGACCCGAGCCACCCCTTCGCCCGACTCGTCGAGCACGAGCTGTTCGAGCGCGAAGCTCGGGAGGATGAAACGCGACGGGCGCGCTTCGCTGAGGCGCTGATCGAGGCGCGTTTCGACGCGTTGACGCTCGATGCCGGCGGAGTCGTGTCCTTCGAGGGCGAGCGTGTAGCGCGTCTCATGCCGGGCAAGAGCCTGCTTCTGCCCGGCATCCGCACGCTCTTGCCCGAGTGGATCGAAGGCGGTGCGCGCGCACGCGCCGAGCGCAGGCTCAAGGCCCACGGGCGTGACGTGGTCACGCGCCTGCTCGCCCCCCTCGACGACACGGACGTGGACACCCAGGCCTTGCGCGGGATCTTGTACCAGCTGCGTCAGGGCCTCGGCTGCGTGGCGCAGAGGTCGCTCAAGCTCTTGCTCGAGGGGCTCACCGAGCGCGATCGGGCCTTTCTCGCCGAGCGCGACATCGTGTGTGGCCGACGCAGCGTGTTCGTGCGCAGCATGCTGCACAGCACAGCCCTCACCACGCGACGCGCCCTGTGTGCCACCCTGCTCGGCCGTGAGGCACTCGAGGGCGTCCCTGACGACGTGCTCGCCTTTGCGCGTCCGAGGGCGTTGAGCGACGAAATCCTGCTGTGTCTGAGCTTCGTGCCCAGCGGGCGGTATTGCGTGCGCTGTGATGCGCTCGAAGATCTACTCGAGCAGCTCGCTGGCGTGGGGCCGGAGGACCTCGACGAGCGGCTCGAGCGGGCAAGACTCTCGCTCGATCTGCACCGCAACGAGGCCAAGCTCGTGCTGCACGATCTCGAGACGCGCAGGCGGCGCAAGCGCCGTAAGCGACCGCGTTAGTGCGGCGCTTCTGCCCGATTGCGGACGGAAAGCTAATTGAGCTTCGAATGGACGGGCGGAGGAGGAGGCGGCATCTGCCGCTCGACGAGCCAGGCCTCGGTCGAGAGAAACTCGATGCCGTCGAGGGGCATCTGATCCATCAGATCGGGATGGTCGGTCAACACGCGCTTCGCACCGGCGCGCTTCGCCAAGCTGGCGAGCGCGGGGGCCCAGGCGTCGGGATCGTGGGGGTGCTCGTCGACGACCTCCGTGAGGCTGCGGATCGTGGCCATCTGGGGCGCGATCGCTTCCTTCTTGAAGCCCGGGGTATTGTCGAGCATCGCCTCGATGCGGTCGAGCACCCACCTGCTCGTCTTGACCTTGCTGGGCCCGCCGAGCAGCCGACGCGCCACCTGCTCGGGCGCCGAACCCAAGGCCACCGACGCGTTCACGAAGACGTCTGGGGCTAGAATCACATCCATGGCTCTCTCCTTCGGGCCGAAGGATAGCGCAGGGAAGGACAACATGACGAAGTCCGAAGGGTCTGATCGCGCGAAAGCGACCACGCCGAGCAAGTGGCCTCGCGTCAGCGCGATCTGGAAGATGCTGCGCGACGCCTACACGGCCTTCGACGCCGACGACGGCACGCTGCTCGCGGGCGGAATCGCGTTCTACGCGGTGTTGTCCATCGCGCCCATGCTCGTCATCGCCCTGGCCGTGGCCGGAGCCGTGCTGGGAGACGACGCCGCCTCAGGGGTCTTGTCGGCAAAGCTGACGCAGGTGCTCGGCGAACGCGCCGCGGAGTTGCTCGCCGACGTGGTGGAGCAGAGCCGCCCTTCGACCGTGGGCTCGGTGGCCATGCTGCTCAGCCTGGCCCTCACGGTGTACGCGAGCACGCGCCTGTTCGTACAGCTGCAAGTCTCGCTGAACCGGATCTGGGGCCTTGCACGACCCGACGCGCCGAACTTGAAGGCCCGCGTGCGCGCGGTCGTTCGAGAGCGGGTGCTTTCGTTCGTGCTGGTGTTGTTTCTCGGGGCGGTGCTGACCGCGACCGTCGCCATGAAGAGCGTGCTTGCCAGCATCGCGCTGTTTCTCGCGCTACCGCGGGTGCCTTTACTGTGGCGAGTGACCGATCTGGTGCTGTCGCTATCGGCCCTCACGGCCACCATCACGCTCGTCTATCGCTTTCTGCCGCAGGTGCGCATCCCTTGGGGTCATGCGCTGCGTGGCGCGGCCTTCACCGCGGTGCTCGTCGGCGTGGGCTCGCAGGTCGTGGGCCTTTACCTCGAGATGGCTGGCGCAGCCTCGGCGTTCGGCGCGGCGGGCGCGCTCGCGGTGGTGATGCTTGCCGCCTACTACAGCGCGCAGATCTTTCTGTTCGGCGCCGAGCTCACGGGTCTCTACGCTGCGCGCGGCGGCGCTCCGCTCACGCCCATGAAGGAGCCATGAGGGCTCTGACGCCTGCGCGTCAGTTCTTCACGAGACGCAGGCCCGGCCCCTTGCGCTCGGGCTTTTCTTCTTCTTGCTCGACGTACGTCTCGTCCTCCGGCCAGGCCACCATGGGCCCGACGAAGGGATCGCCGACCCAGCAGCGACTGACCGCCTCCCAGGGCACATCGATCGCGTAGAGCCCACCTCGGATCGAGATGGTCACGCGAAAACCGCGGCCGTCGAGCGCGAGGTCGGGCATGCCCATGACCTTGGGATCGCGCCCCAGGCGCAACACGAGCTCGGCCTGCTGCAGCGACTCAGGCAGCTCGACCCCGGTCTTCTTGCCGTCGATCAGCAGAAACGGACACAGCGGCAACAGCGCGTCGACGATGACGTGCTTCTGCCCATTGAGGCTGTCGATCTCCGATTCCATGGGTGGGGGTGGTAGCACCGGGGCCTCGGCCCTGCAGCCCTTCGCCCACATCGGCCTCCCTTACGCACCGAGCGGCAAAAGAGCACCTTGTTTCCCACCCACCGTGCCGTGTGAAATGGACGTTGGGGGAACGCGCTTGGGAACGCATGAACACGATCTCGAATCGGATGCCGAAAGCGCGCTGCCGCTCGAAACAGACGCACGCGCCGAGCGCCGCAGCGTTCCTGCCGCACCCGGCGAGCCGTCGCAGGCCGAGACCTACACGAAGAGCGTGCCTGCGCCCGGTGCCTTGCCGATGGACAAGCGCGGCATCTACACGCTGGTCGCGCACCAGGGCGTCAACGCCGCCGAAATGCTGAACACCGCCCTCGCGTCGAAGACGGTCGGCAAGGCCCCACCGCGTCGCGTGGACGTGGCAGCTCCCGATGGACCGAGCACCGACGGTGGCAAGCGCGCGCGCCAAGTGATTCGTCTCGTGCCCGCGGACGGAGGCAAGGCCGGCATCGTGATCTGCGGCGCGCTCGACGTGGCGCACAAGACCCTCGAGCTGCGCACCTATCGCAACGCCTGCACCCAGCACGTGGAGCGCTACGGGGTCGCCTTCGATGTGGTGCCCGACGACTACGCGAAGCTGCTGAAGGAGCTCGGCGCGATGGTGGCGGCGCTGCAGTTCAGGGTCAGCGTCATGCAGGATTCGCCCGGCACCGCTGCTGGGCCCGGGGCAGCCTCGGGGACGACTCAGCTGCCCGCCGATTCCGAAGCACCGAGCGTGCTGACGCGCCGTGGACCCAGCAGCAAGGCGCTGTGGTTCGTGGCTGCGGCCGTCGCCGTGGGTCTCGTGATCGGGCTGCTGATCCCTGCGGGCTGAGGCCCCCCTCACGGCACGGGCATCGCGAAGCGCGAAGACAGCCCACTCGCGCGCAAGCGTGAAAGCAGCTCGGCGCACGCATCGGGCGCGTAGGCCTCGCGCGGCGAGTGCCCCCACACGGGCCCCGGCCAAGCCGCATCGCTCGGCTGTCGCGCCACGTGATGCACGTGCAGCTGGCGCACCACGTTGCCGAGCGCGCCCACGTTGACCTTGTGCGCACGAAGCTCGCGCGAGAGCACCTCGGACACGAGGCACGACTCCTCGAGCAGCAGGTTGCGCTCGTGCGGCGGTAGCTCGAACCACTCGCTGAGCGAAGGTCGCTTCGGAACGAGGATCAACCACGGATAGCGGCGCTCGTTCATCAAGAGCAGGAGGCACAGCTCCGACTCGCCGAGCGGCAGGGTGTCCGCAGCGAGGCGCGGATCGAGCTCAAACAACTGTGAAAACGCACACATTCGAATCCCGCCTTGCACCTAAGTGGTTTAGGAAACTAGGCTGCGCGCCATGATCTCGACCGCACCCCGCGCGCAGGATGCCGCGCACCATGCTGCCAGCCTCCTGC
>CAYNOM010000117.1:0-7605 GCA_964398415.1 uncultured Polyangiales bacterium
GACCAACATCCTCGGCAACCGCGACGGCGAGGTGCTCGACGATCCCGAGAGCTTCAAGAGTAAGGAAGTCTCGAAGCTCGGCGTGCTCGAGACGATCCTCCAGCCGGAGCTCCATCCGAGCCTGTACGGCGAGATGTACCACAAGGTTCGCATCGAGTATTACCCACCCCGCGGCGATCAAAAGGAAGGCTGGGACAACCTCGACATCTTCGGATGGCTCGGGTACCCGATGCAGATCAAGATCGATTTCCTGTGTCGCGACTCGATCCTCGCGGCGCCGATCGTGCTCGACCTGGCCCTGTTCACCGACCTCGCCCAGCGTGCAGGTCTGTCCGGCGTTCAAGAGTGGCTGTCGTTCTACTACAAGAGCCCCATGACGGCGCCGGGCCTCTACCCCGAGAACGACCTGTTCGTACAGGGCATGAAGCTCAAGAACATGCTGCGCTGGATGCAGGGTGAGAGCCTGATCACCCACCTCGGGCACGAGTACTACGACTGAGCGAGAGCGCGAACCGACCCCGTAGGGCGCGGCTTCTGTACAATGGGCGGAGTACCCAAGGTCACCCTGCAGCAGGAGCCAGATGGAACGTCCCGCGCCCTTACCTCTCGTCGCCGAAGCGCTCCCTGACAGCATCCGTCGTTTCTGCGATCCGGGTGCCCCCATGGCGGCCCGCACGATGGCGGCGCGCGGTGCGGTGCCAGTCAGGGGCAACGACCAGGTGATGCTGCTCTTGCAGCTGAGCAGAGACCCTGAACAGGAGCTCGCCCGCACGGCGACCGAGTCGCTCGACAAGCTGCCCGATGCCGTGCTGCACGCGGCCTGCGAGGGGGCGCTGCATCCGGCGTTTCTCGACCGACTGGTCGAGCACTTCAGCACGCGCGAGGACGTCGTCGAGCGCGTGGTCGCCAACATGGACACGGCGCCGGGCACGGTGGCGCACGTGGCATTGCGCTGCTCCGAGCGTGTCAGCGAGCGCATCGCCGTCAACGAGCAGCGCTTGCTCGCGGCCCCCAAGATCATCGAGGCCCTCTACAAGAACAAGAACACGCGCATGTCGACCGCCGATCGTCTGATCGAGCTGGCCGCGCGCAACGGCGTCGAGCTCGACATCCCGACCTTCAAGGCGCACGTCGAGGCCATCAAGGGCCAACTCATCCCCGAGCCCACCGAAGAGCCGCTCCCCACAGATCTCGCCTTCTCGGAGGCCCTGCGCGAGGACGACGACAACCCCGAGGCCGTGCACGCGAAGGCCGAGGAGGAGGCCGAGGAAGACGAAGTCGAGCAGAAGTACATGCCGCTGATGATGAAGATCCGCACCATGTCGAGCGCCGAGAAGTTGCGCATGGCCATGGTCGGCAACGCCGCAGCGCGGGCGTTTCTCGTGCGCGACAAGAACCGCACCGTCGCCTACGCGGCCATCAGCTCGCCTGCGATGGGCGAAAACGAGGTGCCCTCGATCGCCCACAGCAAGGAAGTAGGCGAGGAGATCCTGCGCTACATCGGCAACAAGCGCGAGTGGACGAAGAACCACGAGATCAAGCGTGCGCTCGTGTTCAACCCCAAGACGCCCGTGGGCATCACCTTGCGCTTTTTGGCGCACCTGCACGATAAGGAGCTCAAGGAGCTGTCGCGCAGCAAGGGCGTTCCCGCACCCGTGAAGACCGCCGCCATGGGCCGACTGCAGGCCAAGGAAAAAAAGGCAAAGGGCTGAACCGATGCTCTCGAAGCTCTTCAAACGCAAATCCCTCGACGAGCTGAAGGCCGAAGCCGAAGCGCTTCATGCGGCGGGCGATCTCGGCCATGCCAAGCTCGCCTACGACAAGCTCGAGGAGCGTGCGGCACGTGAAAATCCGGAGCTCGGCAAGTGGGCCGCCCAGCGCGTCAACGCCTGCTGCGACGCTTTGGCCGAGCAACGCATCGAGGATGCGCGCGCCATGGCGGAGCGCGGTCAGGTCGATCTCGCGCGCGAAGAGCTGACGCACGCCGAGCAGATCGCGCGTACGGCCGCCATGCAAGAGCGCATCGCCGACGCGAGACGCAGCCTCGAGCAGCGTGACGCCGTGGAGCGCGCCCCGGAGGTCGCCCCGCTCACGCCCGAAGAGCGCTACGCGCTGATCTCGGGTGCCTGGGAAGAGCTGCAAGCCGAGGAGCTCGACGCCTACGGTGAGCCGCTCGTGCGGGCCGTGGTCGCCCTCGACGAGGGGCGCGGCAAGCAGGCGCTCGCCCTGCTAGAGCAGGTGCTGAAGCAGGCGCGGGAGCCGAGTTATCTTTGGCTCGAGATCGGACGCGCGAAGCTGATCACGGGTGACCTCGAGGGCGGCGAGCAGGCTCTCGCCACGTTCCTCTCGCGCATCGGCCCCGAAGAGGGCGGCACGGCGCGCTTGCTCGCCCACCGCGAACGCATGCGCATCCTGCACGAGCGCAAAGACTTCGAGGGCGCCCTGCGCGAGCTCGAGGCTGCCGCCGAGGCGCTCGACAGTGACCCTCGCGCTTACCTCGATCTCGGCAGCTACCTGCGCCTGCTCGGTCGCTCGAGCGAGGCCGTCGAGGTGCTCGAGATGTGTGCCTCGCTGTTCCCGGACGATCACGTCGAGTGGCCAGTGCTCGCGGAGCTCGGGCTGGCCTACGCGGATGCGGGCGAGTCGCAAAAGGGCATCGACGCCTTCGAGAACATGCTCGAGCAGCTGACCCAACGCGGCATCCACGACCTGCCGGGCGTGCCGACCGTCCGGCTCGCCAAGTTGCACGAGAATGCGGGCAACAGCGCCCGCGCGGCCGATCTCTACCGGGCCCTGACCGAGGGTCAGGACAGCCCCAACCAGGCGCTCTATCACCGCGAAGCTGCAAGGCTTTTGGCCGTGATCGGGCTCGCTGACGAGGCCCAGCGCATGGCCGACCGCGCCAGCGCGCTCGAGGCCGCACAAGCCTAGGCAACCCGCCTTTGCTACAGTACGAGCGCGTGAACGCGTGGACCGGGACTCGGCCCGGCCGCGACTGAAGCGACCCCCACAGCACCATGGCCAGCGAGTCGAGCGGCGCGCCCATGCGCCGAGTCACCGTGCCAGCCCTGCGAGCGATGAAGCAGCAGGCTGAGCGCATCGCGATGATCACCGCCTACGACGCGACGTTCGCGCAGATGCTCGACGAGGGGGGAGCCGACATGCTGCTCGTCGGCGACTCTCTCGGCATGGTCGTGCAGGGACTCGACTCGACCCTGCCCGTCACGGTCGACGAGGTGATCTACCACTGTCGCGCCGTGGCGCGTGGCACGCGCAGGGCGTTGATCGTCGGCGACATGCCGTTCATGAGCTGGCAGGTCTCCCCGGAGGAGGCGCTGCGCAACGCGGCGCGCTTTCTGAGCGAAGGCGCCGCGCACGCGGTCAAGCTCGAGGGTGGCGTGGATGCCGCGCCGACCATCCGAAGGCTCGTGCGCGCGGGCATTCCCGTCGTGGGTCACGTGGGCCTCTTGCCCCAGAGCGTGCATGCGCAGGGCGGATTTCGTGTGCAGGGGCGCAGCCTCGAAGCCGCTCAGCTCGTGCTCGACGATGCGCGCGCGGTCGCCGATGCAGGCGCGTTTTGCGTGGTGCTCGAAGGGATCCCGACCGACCTCGCGGCGCGCATCACCGCGGAGCTCGAGATCCCAACCATCGGCATCGGCGCCGGTCCAAACTGCGATGGTCAGGTGCTCGTGTGCTACGATCTGCTCGGCCTGACGCCGAACCTGCGACCCAAGTTCGTCAAGCGCTACGCCGAGATGTTCGAGCAAGGCAAGCTCGCGGCGCGCAGGTACTGTGACGAGGTAAAGAGCGGCGCGTTCCCCACAGAAGAGTACGCCTTCGGCAACGTGCAGCGCACCGAGCCGCAAGCGAAGCCCGTTCCGATCAACATCAAGACTGGCTACGGCCCGACCCACTGAGGCACCCATGCCCGAGGTCATCGAAGACCCGCGAGAGCTGTTCGCCCGTTGTGAGAAAGCCCGACACGCAGGCGCACGCGTGGGCTTCGTACCAACCATGGGGGCCCTGCACGACGGCCACCTGTCCCTGGTCGAGCAGGCGCGAGCGCACGGTGCGACGTTCACGGTGGTCAGCATCTTCGTCAACCCGCTGCAATTTGGTCCGACCGAAGACTTCGGGCGCTATCCACGCACGTTTGATGCAGATCTCTCGCGCTGCCGCGAGCAGAAGGTCGACGTCGTGTATGCACCGCGGCCCGAGAGCATGTACCCGCAGGGTTTTCAGACCCATGTCGAGGTAGAGGGGCTGACGCAGCGTCTCGAGGGACAGTTTCGCCCTACCCACTTTCGTGGCGTGACGACCGTCGTGCTCAAGCTGTTTGCCGCCGTAGGCGCTTGTGTCGCGGTGTTTGGCCGCAAAGACTACCAACAGTGGCGCGTGCTCGCGCGCATGGCACACGACCTCGATCTTCCGATTACGCTGGTTGGAGCCCCCATCATGCGCGAGCCGGACGGCCTCGCCATGTCGTCGCGCAATCGCTACCTCGATCCGCAAAGCCGCGCCCGCGCCCTCGCCATCGCCCAGGGTTTGCGGGCAGCGTTCGACGCGCATGCCGAGGGCGAGCGAAATCCGGGACGTTTGAGCGCGCTCGTGCGCGATGCCGTCGAGGCGAGCTTCGATCGCCTCGACTACGTCGAAGCCGTCGACCCCGACACCCTCGAGCCGCTGGAAGGGCCGAGCGAGCGCATGACGCTGCTCGTCGCCGCGCACCTCGGCGCGACGCGTCTCATCGACAACCTCGAGCTGGGCCACGACCCGCGGCCGTAGTCGCGCTACTTGAGCTCGCCGAAGGTGAACTTCAGCTCGGGCGCGAGATCGTCGCTTCGCACCATCAGCTCGCGTCGCAGCTCGCCAAAATCGGGATGCGCTGCGCGCAGGCGAACCTTGCGCCCCACGGTGAGCGACGAGATCGTGAGAGGAGTGCGACCTATCGCCACTCCGTCGAGCCAGACCTGAGCACCGCTAGGCACGGAGGTCACCTGCAGCACGGCGGTGATCGGCTTCAGCACCGCGATGTGCTGCACGGCACCGGGGGTTGCGGTGTACGTGGCGCGCCATGGAATGTACCCCTCGAGAGCGACCTCGAGCTCATAACGACGCTTTGGGACGAGGCGCATGAGGGTCAGGGGCGTGACCCCTTGCTGCCGGATCCCATCGACATGCACATCGGCGCCGACGGGTACCGAGAGAATCTCGAGCATGGGCTCCGGCTCGCGTGAGCGAGACCATTGGTACGCCAAGATTCCGAGCAGCGCGAACACCATGCCGATGCCGAGCTGTAGCCACGGCGCCGGCGCACGTCGGTTTCGAAACAGCTGAGGGCGCGGCGAAAAGTCGGGCAACGGCGGCGTGGGCGGAATGGATTCGATGGGGCCGAGCTCTCCAGGGGGCGGCACGAGAGCCGGCGTGGGCCCCGGGAGAAAAGGCCCCGAACGCTGGCCCGACACGCCTCGAGCGAGCGGAGCGAGGGAGTCAGGTTCGGGCCAATTGGAGGGCGGCGGCAATTTCTGCGCGAGCCCGGGCGCGTCCGAGGGCGCATGGCGACCCGTCGGATCGGTATCGCCGGGAAGGCCCGCGATGGGAGCGTCGAAGGCTTCGCGCCCGCGCCCGTGCAGTCCATGCAAGAGCGGATGCCGATCGTCGATCAGCGTCTCGTCGCCGTTCATGGCGTCGTCGAAGCTCGTCGCGCTCCAAAATTTCGTGGGCTCGTCGAGGCTCGGATCGCCTTGGGCTGGATCGTGATGGGGCCACGCGCTGATGCGCTGAAGCTCGACCGGACGTTCCATGATTTCGGTCGGGGGGGCTGACTCCCGGATCGAGTCGTACGGAGACGCTGGAGGCGCCACCCATGGCGGCGGCTTGATTCCCCTCGCGGGCGTGGGCGCGGTCGAGGCCGGCGGTCTCCTCAGCTTGGCCGGGAGCACTTCGTTGCGCGTGGCCGGCGCCACCGCATCCGGCAGCGAGAAGATCACGCTGTTCTCGTTGCGTACGAACTCGGCACGCGTGAGCACCGAGAGCCCGCCCGTGGTGTCGGCCTTCGATCTCTCGCGCTCCGCGCGCGCCTCGGCCTCCACGAGATCGCTGAGGTACTGAGACAGCCGCGTGGAGTTGAACTGGGGCGCGTACTCGTACAGAAAGTCGCGCAGAGCCTCCCCCATGTCGACGGCAGACTGGTAGCGAGCATCGGGCTCGCGCCCGAGCGCCTTCATCACGATCTGCGAGAGGCGGGCGGGCACCTCCGGCCGCAGCAGCTCGGGGGGGCGAATCTCGGCTTCACGCACCTTCGTGATCAGCTCGGGAATGGATTGCGCGCTGTACAACATGCGCCCCGTGAGCATTTCGTAGAGCACGATGCCCGTGGAGAAGATGTCACTGCGGCGGTCCATGGGGTCGGCCCAGGCCTGTTCGGGTGACATGTAGTAGTACTTGCCCTTGATGATGCCGACCTCGGTGCCCTCGCCGCGCAGGTTCGTCTTGGCGATTCCAAAATCGACGAGCTTCACCTCGCCCGCGTGGCTGATCAGCACGTTCTGCGGCGAGACATCGCGATGCACGAGGTTGAGCGGCTTGCCTGCCCCGTCGCGCCTACGGTGCGCGTAGTCGAGGCCGTTGAGCACCTCGGCGGTGATGAAACAGCAGACCGCGATGGGGAGCAGCTCGCCAGCACGGCTCGCGGCCTGCTGCAGGCGATGCACGTCCATGCCCTCGACGTACTCCATCGCGATGTAATAGGTGTCATCGATGCAGCCGAGGTCGAACACCTGCGCCACGTTGGCGTGCGTGAGCAAGACGAGGATCTTCGCCTCGTCGACCAGCATGCGCACGAAGTGCGGGTCGGCAGCCAAGTGCGGGTGGACGAGCTTGATCGCGACGAGCTTCTCGAACCCGCCGAGACCGCGCGTTTTCGCCACGTAAATCTCCGCCATGCCCCCAACTGCGAGCCGGCTCAGCAGGGTATAGGGGCCAAACGGGCGAGGCAGGTTCATGGAGCTAGACGGTGAGAGCGAAGCCTCCCCTCCTCTCTCGCTTCCGAGGCGGCGAAGCCCGACGCATTCCTTCGTGATCCTAACGGGTCCGTGGCATTCTGGTAAAGCAGGACCCCAAACGAGGGGGCTTTCGGAGGCTACGATGGCAGACAGTGTAAGGCCTCAGATCACCGCAGCGACCTTGCGCGAGGTCGGGCTATTCGGCGGCATCTCCGACGAGAGCCTAGCGCTGCTCGCCGACGAGCTCCCCCAGGTGCGCGCCGAGCCCGGCAAGACCGTGGTCAGCGAGGGCGACACCTCCACCGACATGTTCATCGTGGTGACTGGAGAGCTCGAGGTGGTCAAGCGTGCGATGGACGGCACCACCGTGCGCGTCGCGATGTTGGGGCCCGGCGACTGGTTTGGCGAGATGGCGATCCTCGACGTGCAGCCGCGCTCGGCGAGCGTTCGCGCCCTGGCGCCGAGCCTCCTTCTGGCGATGGGGCCCGAGCAGGTCGACCGCCTGCTCTACCGACGCGACATGAAGAGCTACGCGCTCTTGCTGATGAACATCGCGCGCGAGCTGAGCCGGCGTCTGCGAGTCGCCGACAGTATCATCGCG
>CAYNOM010000117.1:7615-12635 GCA_964398415.1 uncultured Polyangiales bacterium
CAGCGTTCTTGCGCAGGTCGCCGGAAGTGGCTGCGTCGCCGACGGCATCCTTGCGCAGTTCTTCGTGGCCATGCACGAGCAGTACGCAAAGGGCGCGGGCGGCCGCTAACAAGCGCGCAAGATGCGTCGAGAGGGGGCCCAGAGCCTCTTCAATGGTGGATGCCGTGACGCGCGTTGAAATGCTCGAGGATGATCGTGGCGGTCTCCTCGATGGCCTTGCCGCTCACGTCGACCGAGAACCAACCGTGATCGCTGAAGATGCGGTGGGCGTACTCGAGCTCCTCGCGCACATGATCGCGGGTGCCGTAGTTGGTGCTGTCGGGCATGCCGAGCTGACGCAGGCGGGCGAGGCGAATCTCGAGTAGTTGCTCGATATCGATGCTAAGCCCGACCACGCGCTCGGCCGGAACCTCGGAGAGCTCGTCGGGTGGCGGCACGCCGAGCACGAGCGGCACGTTGGCGACCTTGAGCCCGCGCCCCGCCAGGTACGTCGAGAGGGGCGTCTTACTCGTGCGACTGACTCCCGCGAGCACGAGGTCGGCACGCTTGAGGTTGCGCGGCTCCTTGCCATCGTCGCTCTTGACCGCGAACTCGATGGCCTCCACCCGCCGAAAGTACTCGGCCGACAGGGGCTGCTCGGCGCTCGGCGTGCCCACGGGCGTCTCGCCGAGGAATGTGCCGACCTTGGCGATCAATGCACCGATGACATCGACGGCCTCCACGTCGCGTCGCCGCGCTTCATCGAAGCACAGCTGACGCAAGTGGGAGCCGACGAGCGTGAACACGATCATGGCGCCCGCTTCGGCGGCCTTGTCGACCACCTCGCGCACCGCATCGCGATCGCGCACACGCGTGAACAGCCGGATACGCGCCTTGTGCTGCGGGAACTGCACGAGCGCGGCGCGCACCACGCGCTCGGCCGTCTCGCCGGTGGAGTCACTGACCACGAAGATGGGTCGAATACTCATGCGAGGCCCGGCCGGACAGCGCGGTGGATGGACACCTCAGCGAGGCTTGGCCTGGGAAAGGCGGCGGCCGACCATGCCGTTGACGCGGCGGCGGTTCTTGGCCTTGAGCTTGGCGCGGTAGCGTGACGTCTTGTTGCGCTTGCGCTTCTGGTTGCGGGGCATGTGCAGGTACATGGTGGCTTCCTTCTCATCGATGCGCGGCCTGTCAGCGCTGACGACACCGCGAATGGGGCGGGCGATACAAGATTCGAACCTGTGACCTTCGGCTCCGGAGGCCGACGCTCTATCCAGCTGAGCTAATCGCCCGTGTGCGCTTCTTCAAGCGGCGGCCCAATTTACTGCAATGAGGGCTCCGCGCAAGTTGCGCTTTTCGCAGGGGAAACGTGTGATCAGCCGGCCCGAAGGGCCTGGGCCTTGTCCTTTTCGTCCGGATGCTCGTCCAAAAAGGCCTGAAAGCTCTCGCCGCTGATCTCGACCTCGATGTCGCCGTGCACCTTGGCCTGGCAGCCGAGGCGTGAGGTCGCGCGCACGTCGAAGGCCTTGTCGAGGATGTCGAACTCCTCATCCTCGATCTCCGACAGCGTATCGAAGCCCTTCACCACGTAAACGTGGCAGGTGGAGCAGGCGCATACGCCGCCGCAGCGGTCGCCCTCGGGCGCGCCGATCTTCTTGGCGGCCTCCAGGATGGTCTGACCTTCTCCGATCTCGACCTCCAGTTGCTCGAGCACGAAGCGCACCTTGGGCATCAGCGTCCCTCCGATCCGAGATGGGGCTCGATGCCCCTGGCGTGGGCGGTCTCGCTTTCGAGTCCCGCGACCTTTCGGCCCGACAGGGCCTTCTTCATGCTGCGATCCATGCGTCGGCCGGCGAACGCTTTCGATGCGTGATCGAGGTCTTCGATGCGCCTGCGAATCTCATCGGCGTCCTTCTGTTCGAGGGCTCGCTCGAGGCGAACGATCGCGCCGCGTATGTCGGCCTGCTCCTCCTCGTCGCCCAAGAGATCGGCATCGGCCGCCATGGCTTGTTTCAGCGCCGTCAGAGTGCGGCTCGCCTCGATCTCTTGCTCGCGCAGGTTTCGGCGCTGCACGTCCTCTTCGCCATGCTCGTAGGCGTCGATGAGCATCTGCTCCACCTCTTCGTCGGTGAGGCCGTAGCTCGGCTTGACCTCGACCTCCTGGTGGGTGCCTGTGGTCTTTTCTTCGGCTTCGACTTTGAGCAGGCCATCCGCATCGACGCGGAAGGTGACCTTGAGGCGCGCCATGCCGGCGGGCATGGGCGGAATGCCGCGCAAGGTGAAGCGCGCGAGTGAGCGACAGTGCTCGGCGAGCTCGCGCTCGCCCTGCACCACGTGCAGCTCGAAGCCCGTTTGTTGGTCGGCGTAAGTCGTGAACTCCTGGGCGTGTGCGCACGGAATCGGCGTGTTGCGCGGCAGGATCTTCTCCGCGACGCCGCCCATGGTCTCGATGCCGAGCGAGAGCGGGATCACGTCGAGCAAGAGCACCTCGTCCTTGGGCCCCGTGCCGGCGAGCAAGTCGGCCTGGATCGCCGCACCCAGCGCGACCACCTGATCGGGGTCGAGGCTGCACAGGGGCTCCCGGCCGAACAGCTCGGCCACGTAGGCGCGTACGGCGGGCACGCGCGTCGAGCCACCCACGAGAATGACCCCGTCGATCTGCTCGGGGGCGAGCCCCGCATCGCGCATGGCGCGGCGGCAGGCGGCGCCGGTGCGCTGGAGCAGCGGCCTCAGCAAGGCCTCGAGCTCGGCGCGGGTCACGCTGCGCACGAAGGGCGTCCCGTCTGGACGCTCGAGCTCAACCTCGACCACCTCGCGCTCGCTGAGCGCGTGCTTCACGGCCTTCGCACCTTGGATCACCTGCCGCACGAGCGTCGGGCTTGCGCCCGCACCGTCGCCGAAGCCGAGCTCTGCGAGCAGCACGTGCGCAAGCGCTCGATCGAGGTCGTCGCCGCCCAGCTGACTGTCACCGCCCGTCGAGCGCACCTGAAACACGCCGTCCTCGAGTGACAGGATCGTCACGTCGAAGGTGCCGCCCCCGAGATCGTAGATCGCGAAGGTGCCGCTCGTGTTCTCCTGCAAGCCGTAGGCGAGCGCCGCCGCGGTGGGCTCGTTGAGCAGACGCAGCACGTCGAGGCCGGCGAGCTTGCCCGCATCCTTCGTGGCTTGGCGCTGCGCGTCGTCGAAGTAGGCGGGCACCGTGATCACCGCCCCACCCACGGCTCCGAACGCTTCCTCGGCCTGCTCGCGCAAGAACGCCAGAATCTCGGCGCTGACCTCCACTGGAGTGACGACGCGATTCGGTCGCACCGCCAGCTTGACGACGGGACCGTCGTCGGTGGCGAAGCGATAGGGGCCGAGCTTGCGCGTTTCGGGATCGCCAGCACCGCGTCCCATGAAGCGCTTGACGCTGATGATCGTGTCGACGGGATCGTCCTCGGCGAGGGCGAGCGCGTCCTTGCCCACGAGCACGCGGCCATCTGCGCAGTAGTGAACCACCGAGGGCACGAGCGCGTCGTCGTCGCAGTCGCGCAACGCCACGGGCTCGCCGGTGGCGCTCACGCTGGCCACGAGACTATTCGTGGTGCCGAGGTCGATCCCGATGGCCTTGGGGGCCCCTTGCGGGTCGTGGATTTGCAGTAGGGCCATGTCACTTATCCCAGGAGGTCTTCTTCGAGTTGAGCCACTTCTTCCTGGAAGCGGCGGTAATAGCGCAGGCGCGACAGCGAGGCCGACGCCTTGCGGAGCTGCGATGCGTCGCTCGGGGTCGTCGCCAGCTCCTCGAAGCTCTGGGCGAGCGCGCTGCGCACCACACCCTCGGCTGCGCTGACGTCTCGGGCGAGGCTCGCGATGGCGTCGAGATCGCGCTCGCCCTTCGCCTCCGCGAGCTTCTCACGCAGCTCCATGACTTCCATGAGCAGCTCGGGATCTTGGCCGCCACCATGCTCTTCGAGCACGCCACCGAGGCGCACGAACAAAGCTTCGGCACGCCGCAGCTCGTCTTTGAGCGTGCGATAGGCCTCGTTGACGCTTACCGCACGCGACAGGCTCGCGCGCCGCTCAGAGGCCTGTGCGTGCACGTACTTGTCGGGGTGGAGCGTGCGCTGCAGGTCACGGTAGCGGGCCTCGAGCTCCTTCGGGTCGAGATCGAGCCGTGGCGGAAGGCCCAGCGTGTCGAAGGGATCCATGGCACTCGGGACGCGCTGTCAGACGATGAACGACTCACCGCAGCCGCAGCCGCCCTTCTCGTTGGGATTTCTAAACTTGAAACCGTGCTGCATCAACTTGACCTCGTAATCGAGGATCGAGCCACGCAAGTAGATCAGGCTCTTGGGGTCGACGACGATCTTGAGACCGTCGAAGTTGAAGACGTGATCGCGACCGCGGATCTTGTCGGCGAACTCGATCACGTAGGACACGCCAGAGCAGCCGCCACCCTTCACGCCGAGACGCAGGCCTTCGGTGGGCGTGCCACGACGCTCGATAGCCTTCTTGGCCATCTCGACCGCCTTCTTCGTCAGACGGATGTCGGCCTTGTCGCCCTCTCCTTGAGGCGCGAGCGCATCGATGCCCGCGGTGGCATCGGGAGGCGTGGACTTCGTTGTGGCTGCTGCTTGCATGGCCCCCCACTCACCCTTGAGCGTCGACGGCTCCGCGGCGCTCAGCCTGCTTCTTTCGGAAGTCGGCGATGGCGCTCTTGATCGCATCTTCTGCCAGCACCGAGCAGTGGATCTTGACGGGCGGCAGATTGAGCTCTTCGACGATCTGGGTGTTCTTGAGGGACATGGCCTCGTCGAGCGTCTTGCCCTTCACCCACTCGGTGACGAGCGACGAGGACGCAATGGCGCTGCCGCAACCGAACGTCTTGAACTTGGCGTCCTCGACGATCTCGGTCTCGGGGTTGATCCGGAGCTGCAAGCGCATGACGTCGCCGCAGGCCGGGGCGCCGACGAGGCCGGTGCCGACGCTCTCGTCTTCCTTGTCGAGGGTGCCCACGTTGCGGGGATGTTCGTAGTGGTCGATGACCTTGTCTGAGTAT
>CAYNOM010000118.1:0-12628 GCA_964398415.1 uncultured Polyangiales bacterium
GCACTCGGGGCAACCTCACCCTTCAGCGCGGACGTGAAGCTCGGTTTCGGGGAGAACCCGATCACGATCGTGGCCACAGACCTCGCAGGCAACGAGGCGCGCACCACGCTCTCGCTCATGCGCACGCGCACGCTGTGGCTGGGCGATGCGAAGCGCGACACGGGCGCGACGCCGATCGAGGTCGACCGCTTCGATCTCGACGAGCTGCTCACGCCTGAGAACCAGGCCGAGCTCGAGCTCGTGAACATCGAGCTTCTGCCTGCGGTAAAAAAGGCCCTCGAGCGCATTCGCGAGCCCGATCGCTTCGGCGTCGACACGAGCGAGTGGGGAGACGCGGAGCGAAACCTGCAGCGCATCCTGAAGATGACGCCCGACACGGCCGACCTCACGGGCACGTCGATGGAAGAGCTGCTGACCATCGCCAACGCAGTGGGCCTGCCCGCGCCACGCATCCTCGCCGAGCTGCTCGACATCGGCGTCACCGATTACATCGTGCGGCCCGACATCACCGCCGAGGTGCTGGTCGAGAAGCTCGTGGGCACGCACCCCAACGTCATCCAAGACCCCGCCACGGGGGCGTACGTGATCTCCGTGTCGATGTTCGACGTCTTTCAAGACATGCAGACCCTTGGGCCGCGCTTTGGGCCGAGCGGCGCCCACCCTGGATTTCTTGGAGGCGCTAGTTTCTCCGAAGTGCTCGAACCGGGCTTTTTGCTGACGCTGCCGGTGCAGAGCAAGCTCGTGCAGTACGACGGTGTCGATCTGACCCGCGCCAGCAAAGACTTCCTCTTCTTGCTCGAGGGCGACCGCGCCCTCGACTTCAACATCCTCGAGGACGACTTCGTGGTCGTGGGCCTCGCGGACGAGCCGGTGATCGATCTGCGCTTCACGCTGAACGAGCACCCTGGACCGAACATGCTCGTGGCAGGCACGACGCGCGAGGCGGCTCCCGATGCCGACTTTCCCGGCTTCTTCCGCGGCGACGGGCAGGGCTACAGCGTCGCGCCGTGGTTCTTCGAGCAGTCGGCCGTCGAGACCGGCTACCGCATGTTCGCCCGCTCCTTCATGGACCAAGACTACAAGCGCACCCTCCGCTACGACGCGGGCTCGATCGTCGATGCCGCCGTCGTCGACTGGGACAAGGGCTGGGTGACGATCACGACCGCGGGCGGGATCGGAGCTCCTCCGCCGCCCCTGTACGCGTGGGATCTGTTGATGGAGATAGCCCAGGTGCGCCTGCACGACGAGGGCCTGAGCGAGGGCGAAGCCAACATGGCTTTCTCGCTCGAAGACCTGCCCATTGGCCTCACCGCCGAGCAGCTGATCGAGAGGCTGAGGCCCAAGCTCGCCGAGCAAGAGCAACGCCTCTCGGAGCTGTTCGTGGGTGATCTGGGTCTCGCCGAGTCCCGCACCGATGTGTTTTACGTGCCTGCCGACGGCGCCGAAGGTGCGCTCTTGTTTCGTGCAGCGAGCGACAGTGAAGGCGCGTTTCCGTACACGAAGCCGGGCTTCTTCGCAGACTCGCAGCTGACCGACAAGGTGTCGACCACGCTTGCCGTGGGCGGCGTCGACGAGACGCTGCACGAGAAGATCGCAGCAGCCCTCGGCACCATCGTCTACGCCGAAGACGAGTCGGGCCGGGTTTACCGGATCGAAATCGCCGCGCGCGACGGACGACGGATCGGCCTGCACGTAAACCCGGTGGAGGACATCCGGTGAGACATTGGCTCTTCACTTCACTCGCCGCAGCCTGCCTCAGCGCCGCATGCGCGCCACCCGATCCCGAACCCAAGCTGGTCGAGTCGGGCAAGCTCGAGATCGGCGATGCCCGCAAGCTCGAGCTGCGGTTTCTGCGCTTCGACGTGACGAACTTCGAAAAGCGGCTGACGCGTGAGGACATCCTTTCGCTGCCGAACGACGTGCGCGAGCGGCTGTGGTTGTTCGACCTCGATCTCTCGAGCGGTCCGAGCACGCCGCAACTCCTCGACAACGCCCTGAGCGCCATTCGAGCGCTCGACCCCGACGAGCTGCCGCAGGCCGCCCGCAACATGCAGGCACTGATGCAGATGACCCCGGATGACGCGAACCTGAAGGGCACCGTCCTCGAGCGCCTGATCGATCTGGCGCCTTTGCTCGGCGTGGCCCCCGAGCAGGTGCTCGCCGACCTGTTCGAGATCAACGTCGAAGACCCCTTCCTCGACGATGCGATCATGGCCCAAGTGATCCTCGATCAGGTGATCGACACCCACCCGCGCGCACGCACGCGCCTCGGCACGCGCACCAGCGAGAACCCCGAGGGCATCTACGCCGTGCCCCCCGGCAAGCTCGCCGTGACCCTCGGCGACGTGGCGAGCGACTTCGCGAGCTTCGGCGACCGCTACGGCCCCTACGCCGAGGGCGGCGTGGAGCACCCAGGCTTCGTGGTCGGCAAGACCATCGCCAACGTGCTCACCGAAGACTTCGCGCTCAGCGTGCGCGCCAACGCCAATGCGCTGCCCTACAAGGGCATCGACCTCACCACCGGCTCGAGCGCGAGTGTCAACTCGGTGCGCAGTCAGATCGAAGCCCTGTTCGACTTCGACGATCCCAACTGGCTCGGCATCGAGGGGCTCGTCGAGGGCGTGCCGCTGATCGAGTCGCTGACGCTGCGCATCGTAGAAGCCGATGGTTTCTACACCGGTGGCCGCTCTCCCGTGCCCCAGGGCATCGGCGCATCCGACGGCTGGACGCTGCCGCCGTGGACGCTCGAGCGGGTGCTGCTCGGCGCCGCCCAGCGCGCGTTCGTCGATCTCGAGAGCTTCGTCGCCTACACGCCCCCGGGACGCGAGCGCGCCATCTTCGAGGCCTCCGTGCAAAAGGGCTGGCAGAACATCGTGGTGCAGGGCGGGCTCGGCTCGCCACCGCCCGCCTCCTACGTCTGGGATCTATTGCTCGAGGTGGGCCAGGTGCGCCTGCACGACGGCGGGTTGAAAGAGGGCGAGGCCGATGTGGAGCTCTCCCTCAGCGACATCCCGATCGGCACCGACACCGCCACCCTGACCGAGCGCATGCGCGACAACCTGCGCGAGGATCCCTACGCGCTGCTCGACATCGCCGAGCAGATCATCGACACCACCGAAGGCGCTGCCGACTTCTACTACTACCGTGCGAGCCCAGGAAACGTGCCCGCGCTGCAGGGCGACTGGCTGTTTTTCGTGAACGAGGACGACCTCGACGTCGACGCAGACGGACAGCCCACCCGCAGCTACGACTACGACAAACCCGGCTTCTACGCGGACGAAGCGTTGACCGAAAAGCTGAGCGACAAGCGCGTGCTCGACGGCGATGAGAGCCACGAGAAGGTGCGGATCGAGGACGACATGGTGCTCTACCTGGCCGACGACGACGGAGCGGTGTTCACGATCGGCATCGGCAACAAGCCGAGCCCCAACCGAAGAAACATCACCGTGAAGCGAGTGCGCTGAGATGCTTCGATCGCTCTTTACGGCCCTCTTGTGCTTGTCTCTGTGCGCCATCGTGCCGCAGCAAGCGCGGGGCGCTGGCTTTGCCGCACCGCACGTGGGTCCTACGCGGGCAGGCGTCACCACCGCCGACGCCGCGAGCGTGCACTTCAATCCCGCGGGCCTCGGCTTCGTGACAGAGGCAGCGATGCTCGGTGGCGCAAACCTCGTGATCGGAGACCTGCACTACCAGCGCGAGCGCCTCGCCACGTACCAGTACGCAGACTCGCTCGACTTCTCCTTGCCCATCGACCCCCTCAACATCGACACCGCCAAGAGCGGCGAAGATGTCTCGATCGAGACGCAGCCCATCGGCGCCGTGCCCACCGCCTTCTTCGCCCTCCCCCTGTCGGGGCTGCCGCTCGCCGTCGGCGCCGGCATGTACCTGCCCTACGTGGCGCGCGTCGCGTTCGACGCACAGGGCCCCCAACGCCATCAGCTGATCGAAGCCACGCTCGGCGCCGTGTTCTTCACGCCGAGCATCGCCTACCGCCCCATGGAGCGCCTCGCGCTCGGGCTCGGTGTCTCCTACGTCTTCGGCTTCGCGAACCTGTCGAAGGTGCAAGACCTGGCCACGCTCCGCGATCTCGGCGAGGCCCTCTCGCGACCGCCCATCAACCAGCAGAACGCCTTCGGGCCCGACGCCGACCCCGCCGTGCGCGAGCTCGACACGTTGTCGCGTCCTTTCGTGTTCAAGGAGGGCCGCGCCCACGGCTTCACCTTCAACGCAGGCTTCACGGCCGAGCCCGTCGATCACTTGTTCGTGGCCGCGAGCTACGAGCACACCGCCAAGCTCGTGTTCAAGGGCGACTTCACCCTCGACATGGACGATCCGTTCTTCACCCAAGACCTTTCGAGTCAGGGCCTTCAGTATCCGGCCCTCGTGCGCGGGCGCGCGTCCCTCGGCTTCACGCTGCCGCGCGTCGTTCGGCTCGGCGTCCGCTACGCCTTCGGCAAGCCCATCGACGGTGAGCCGCGCTCCGACGCCGCCCTCGAGGGCAGCTTCACGGGCTGGTCGAGCATCGACGACTTCGACGTGCGCACGCGCTCGAAAGACCTCGCCCAGCCCGAGCTCGGTCTACCTGCCACCGCGAGCTTCTCGTTGCCGCGGCGCTGGCGCGACACCTACGGCGGGGTCGTGCGGCTCAGCCACAAGCTGTCGAGCGACTTCATGGCCTTTGGCCTCGTCGGCTATGAAACCGGCGCTTCGCCGCTCTCGACGATCGACGTGGCCTCCCCCGACGGCCATCGCCTTTCCTTTGCGGCCGGCCTCGCCCAGCGCCTCAGCCACGCGGCGCGCCTGATCCTCGATGTGAACGTGCAGCAGGTGCTACCGCGCGAGGTGAAGCGCTCTGACTACGACCTCGCCAACGGCACCTACGAGATGCGCATCGTGTCGCTCGGGGCCCACGCCGAGTACAGCTTCTGAGAGGTCGCGTCAGCCGGTGCGGCCGATGTCGCGCTGCATCCCGATGAGCGTGAGCAGCTCCATGCGCGCGGCAGAGTCGTTCAGGAAGGCTCCGTAGAGCTTGCTCGTGGTGGTCCAGGCGCCGGGCTTTCTCACCCCGCGGTGACACATGCAAAAGTGCTGACACTGCATGATCACCGCCACGCCCTGGGGCTCGAGATGGGTCTGTATCGCCTCTGCGATCTGGGCCGTGAGCTTTTCTTGGACCTGCAAGCGCTTCGCGTACACGTCCACCACGCGCGCGAGCTTGCTCAGCCCCACCACACGCCCGTTCGGGATGTAAGCCACGTGCACCTTGCCGATGAAGGGCACCATGTGGTGCTCGCAGTGGCTCGCCACTTCGATGTCGCTCACGAGCACCAGCTCGTCGTAGCCCTCCACCTCACCGAACGTCTTCTTCAGAAACTCGGCGGGATCCTGCTTGTAGCCCGCAAAATGCTCTTCGAAGGCGCGAAGCACCCGATCGGGCGTCTCGACCAGCCCCTCGCGCTCCGGATCGTCGCCCAGGAACTCGAGCAGCCCGCGCACGTGCTCGAGCGCGCGCTCGCGGCGCGTCTTCGTGATGGGCTGCGCATGGGCAGCGCGATCACGCGTGTAGGCTGAGGTGAGCACGGGGGCGATGCTGTCGTCAAGCATGGGCAAACCTTTCGCAGAAGACCTTCCAAGCGTAGATGCCCAGGGCCGCCTTGTCTAGGGTTTGTTAGACAAAGCCTGCTCAACACCCATCAGCGTAGGGGCCGGACACTGCGTGCCGGCAGGGCCGCATCCATCGCCACGAGCCCACTTTCCTCCGCCCCCTCGTCCGTCACCTCGAACAAGTGCACGCCCTTCTCGGCATCGGGCAGGAGCAGAAGCCCCGTCTCGCTGCGAAATGCACCCGTGCCAAGCACGCCAGGGCCTGAGCTCATCAAGAGCGGGGTCGACTCGCCCGTGGCCAGATCGAGCAAGAAGCCCTGATCGCCCGTGGCCTTCGTGAAGTCGCCCGTGGCCACCACGTAAACGCGGCTGCCGCCGAGGGAGGTCGCGTTCGCAAACAACGCAGGCTCGGCCGAGTCGGCCATGTACGTACGCTCGATCGTCGCCTTGCCCGCCGCGTCGAGGCTGACGATCGCAAGACCCGCCGTCGCCGCATCGCCGTAGGGCGAGCCGTAGCAGGACACGAGCACCGCATCGTCGCGTCCCGCCACTTGCGTCAGCGACGAGCAGTTGAAGAGCCCGGGCAGCGCGATGCCCTCCACGTCGCGCGTGTCGAGATCGATCACCGCCAGCATGCCGCTCGCTGCCGTCCACGACAGGGTGAGGCGCGAGGTCGACACGAGTGCCCGGTTGCCCACGCGCACGATCGAGCTGGGACGAGCGTAAGCCGTCTGCTCTTCGGCGTTTCCGTCGGCGTCGAAGCCCATGGCCTTGCCACGCACCTTCGCCAGATCGATGCGCGCGTCGATCCCCTCCTCGCCGATCACGATGAGGTCGTCACCGCCATCCATGCCCGCCGCCGCGGCGAGGTTCGGCTCGAAGCGCGACACCCACATGGTGCCGTCGTCGAGGCACAGCGCATCCTGGGGATTGCCGCTGTAGGCGGCCTGTGCGTTGTCGCCCTGCGTGCGCACCTGGCGCACCACCTCGGCATTCTCGAGATCGATCTGCAGCACGTAGTCGCCGCCCGAGCGCGCGATGACCGTGAGCAGCGTGGGATCACAGGGCGTCGTGGGCAGCGCGATGTCGCCGTGCAGCGAGGCGCTCAAGCCGGGCAACGCGGTCGCAGAGCTCACGTACTTGGCCGACAGGAGCTTGCCATCGCCGTCGATCAAGGCGACACCCGCGCTCTCGTAATCAGAGAGCTGCACCGCGAAGCTCGGCGTGTCGGCCAAGTCTTCGATGCCCGTGGCTTCGGTGTCGTTGCAAGCGCAAAGCAGAAAGACGCCCGCACTCGTGATCGCAGCTCGATTCGTTCTCATGACTCATCCTCTCGAATACTGATGGCGAAGAAGAAAGACCGCCCTGGCAGCGGAAAACGCTGAAAATCCTGGCCGCGCACGTCGAAGGCATCGGCCACGCGCGCGCTGAGCGCGAGGTGCTCGCCGAGGAGCGCAAGCGACGCGCCGAAGCCCACGTGGCTGAACGGAGAGCGCAGCGACTGGTTTGCCTTGTCGAAGTAGGCCGTGGACACGTGATCGAGCGTGCCGAACAGCGTGACGCGATCGACGACGGGACCCGGAAACCACGAGCCCTCGATGCGACCGTACAGGCGCAGCTTCGGCTGCCGAGGAAGCTGCAACCCGAGCTCGTTTTCGCTGTCGAGGAGCGTCGCCGCCGACACGGCACGCAAACGCGCGCGGTAGGCCACATCGAGGCCGAGCTCGAGCCCACGGATGTCGGCGCGCCCCTGGTTGATGGCCACCGACTCGAACTGGTTCGTGGTGATGAGCAGAATCTTGTCCTCGACCCGCTGCACGAAGCCGTTGAGCTCGGTGCTGATGCACACCTCACCCACGGCCTCCGTGAGCACGAAGCCCGCGTCGACATAACGTCCGCGCTCCGCGACGAGCCTCGGATTGGGCTTCTGCGTCGCACCATCACCAAACAGCTCGCTGATCGCGGGCACGCGTCGCCCAGTGCCCACGGAGCCGCGCAGCGTGAGGTAGCGAAGGGGTGACAGCGCCGTGGCGATGCGCACCACGGGGCTGAAGGCACGCGCGTCGTCCTTCACTGCGCGGCCAACCTGCAGCGTCTCGAGCGCGGTCTGGGTCCACTCGCCGCGCAGGGACCCGCGCAGCTCCGAACGCACGCCGAAAAGCGGGCCGAACAGACGCAACTCGCCCGCCAGCGCCTGCGTGTGTCGGGTCTACGGACCGAGCGGCAGATAGCGCAGCGCGTCCTCGGTCTCGAAGCGGTCGCCCGCGTAGTAGAGCGTGCCTGTCGCCTCGAGAAAGCGCGTGACCTCGTAGCTCGCCGCAGCGCGCGCCGTGCCGCGCAGCCAGCTTTGCGTGGCGATGCTTGGACCCGCACCGATCTCGGCGTAGCGATCGTCGAGGCGGCGGTCTTCCGCCTGTGCGCTCGCGAGCAGCTGCACACGATAGGGCCTGTGCCCATGCCTGCGCCGCTCGCGCGTGTAGGCGAGCGCAAACAGACCACGGCGCTGGCGGCGGCGGGCGTGAAAGGTGTTGGCTTCGCCCGCCGCGCCCGGCACCCCGCCGACGCGCTCGATGGCGTAGGCGATGGCATCGAGGTGTCCGCGGGCGACACCCATTCTGAGGTGCAGAAGACCGGTGCCGTCCGCGATGTCGGCGTTGCGAATGCGCCGCGTCACATCGTCGGCTCCTGCATTCGCAGCGAGGCGCGTGCTGCGATCATCCACGTAGCGAAAGTTGCCTTCGCTGCTCGTCGCCTGAACGCCGGTATGCAGCGACAGCGG
This sequence comes from uncultured Polyangiales bacterium, assembly GCA_964398415.1. GTDB lineage: Bacteria > Myxococcota_A > Polyangia > Polyangiales > DASUME01 > DASUME01. Next base: position 8,384 of record CAYNOM010000118.1, read on the forward strand.
GCGCGCGCCCTCACGGCGTACCTGCCCCTCCCCGCGCAGCTGGACCAGGCCGAAGGAGCCGACGCCGAGCTCGAGGCCTGCCCCCGTGGTCGCGCCCGCGCGCGGCACGACGCGGATGGCTCCGCCGATGCTGCCTTGGCTCAGCCACACGGGCGCGCCGCCCCGATACACCTCGAGCGACGCGAGCTGCGACACCGGCAAGAGCGAGATGTCGAAGGCCCCCGTATCCGGTCCGTTGAGCGGCACATCCCCGAGCAACCACACGGTGTGACCGAGGTCGGTGCCGCGCAGCGACACACTGGAGAACGTGCCGTAGCTGCCGGTGGAAAGAGGGAGCGCTCCAGGCACCTCCGGCACCACCTCACGCAGCGTCTCGAGGGCCATGGGGCGCGCGGTGAGATCGAGCGTGGTCGCCGCCGCCGTCGCATCCTCGGGATTGCGCGCCGCCACGGGTCGCACCACCTCGGCACGGGCGGAGAGCCCCTCCGACTCGGCCGCCTGCGCCGCGACGCGCACGTCGGCCACGCCCCAACTGAGGAGCAACGCGAGGAGCAGGCTTGGACAGACACGACGCATGGACCAGACGACGCTTCTTTGCGGCGTGCCTGGGGCGGATATGGAACACGGCGCGACGACAGCGCGCGGCGTCCTCCCTAGCCATCCCCGAGGCACTAGGAGTCACGACGACGCTGGGCAGGTCTCCGGGCTCAGGGTCCTGGTCCCGACCGCCTTCCCAGCTTTGCGCCAGTGGCTTCGTGGTCGGGGTTTTGGCCCTCTACCGTGGCGGGTCCGCGCCGGCGTTCGACCGGCTTCCCTCTCGGGCAGCCATGGGGGCCACCCTATCGACACACCCCCGAGGGCGTGTGCCGACCCAGAATCGGCGGGCAGCATGGGCAGCAGGGCATGGGCTGTCAAGACGGCCGCTCGCGGCGCCGACAGCTCCCTGGCCCGCGAGGACTCGGGTATTGACAACGTCGTCGATGCTCGGGGGCGACGCGTCTTGCGGCCCGGCCGCAAGGGCCTCCCAGACCACACCTCAACGCGTTCGCTCCCGAAGCACGCTGGGACTTCCAAACGACAGACCCCTCCTTCAAGCGTACCAGCGCAGCGCGACTGCCCCCGTCGGGAGAACAGAGCGAAGAACAGAAAGACGCCCAGCGACTTGCCGAAGAGCGCGCGACCGACGACGCCATCGCCAAGCGAGCCGGTCACTAGACACGGGGGCGCCGCGAGCGGGTGTCGCCGCCACGGTACAGGGGGCGAAGGACTCGCCGTTCTCGCGAGCGAGCCCGGAGTCACGCTGTGGCTCAGCGATGTGTCGATGCCCGAGCTCTCTGGCATCGAGCTATCGAGGAGCGAAACCAGGCCAACCTGGTACAGTGCTCCGGTGAGTCGGTGGCGTGCGGCGCTAGCGATGGTTGTGCTGGCGGTGATCGTTGGCGCCGTGTTGCGCATCTCGCGCGGTCGAAAGGGTGCGATCGACGACGCGGATCCTTCGGCTGTCGAGACCCGACATGACATCGCTCGCGGCTCACCCCGTGATGGAATGCGACGCGCCACTCAGAGCTCCCGAAGCGCACCGTCCCGCGCAGGCTCGTGCACCGCCCACGCCACCAAACAGTGCCTGGAAGGCGACGTATGGTGGCTCGACTCGTGCGGCATCCGCGAATCCAAGGCCCAAGAATGCCACGCACGCCTGTGCCGCGACGGAGCCTGCGAACGACTCGACACGGGACCATGCATCGATCCACCCGAAGGCCGCTGTGATGGCCGTCGCGCCGTGCGCACGTGCATCGCGGGCCGCTCGCGCGTCATCGACTGCGCCGCGCAGGGTCTCGAGTGTGCGCTGGGCGACGAGGGCGCGGAGTGTGTTCTGCCCATCCCGCCGGAGGAGCGCTGCGCGGGTGCGCCGCGTTGCGAAGCGGGCGTGCTCGTCGCCTGTGAAGCAGGCCGCAAGGTGCGCACCGACTGTGAGGCGCAGCGTGCGCAGTGTTTACAGCTTCCTGGTGATACTGTTCCGAGCTGCGTTCGGGTCGAACCCAACGAAGTCGACGAACGCGGGTGCGGGCCGTGTGGCTGTCCCGCCGATCCCAGCGCACGCGAGCAACATTGCGACGGCTTCGATGATGACGGCGACGGGCTCGTGGACGAGGAGCTAGCGTGCGGGCCTGTGCCGGTGATCGCGTTCGTGGTGAGCGACGGGGCGGGCGGCGGGAGCCACTCGCTTGAGGACGTCGAAGCGGAAATCGCACGCGCCAACACGCTCTTCGCGCGTACGAACGTGCCGGCGCCACCTTCCCTGGTGCTCGCAGACGTCGTGATGCTCGAGGATGCATCGCTGCTCGAGATCGACCCCGAAGAGACGTCGCGGCTCGCACTCGACCCGCGCGTGCATCCTACGCGCGACGAGTTCTACGTGCCGCTCGTGTTCACCGATGTGCTCGCGGCAGGCGGTGGAGCACCGAAAGCGGGTCTCTCCACACTCGCGAACGGCACATGCGGCGGGATGCAAGAGAGTAGCGGGCCGCCCGTGGGCATCGTGATCGTGCAGAAGGGGCGCACGCTCACCACGGTGACGCACGAGGTCGGCCACTTTCTCGGGCTCTGTCACACGCATGGTATGGAGCTCGGGCAGGCGCGCATCGCCGTGCGCGACGAGCAGCGTGATGCGCTGGTCGCCTGTGACGCGAGCTGCAGGCGCGAGGGAGACGGCATCTGCGACACGCCGCTCGACCCGGGGCCCGAGCAGTGCGCCTACGACGCCGACTGCGAGACGTTGTGTCGTGGCGGCGAAGAACCCGCGGCGGACAACCTGATGAGCTACTACAGCGACTGCCGGTCGCGCTTCACCGACGAGCAGATCAGGCTCGTGCAGCACACCATCGCGCTGCGTCGTGGCTGGCATCGCTGTCTCGACGGGAGCTGCACGTGCGAGCTCGGCGACAAGAGCTGTCCGGTGGGCATGGCCTGCAGCCTCGTCTCGCTCTCGGCGGGGGAGAGCATGGCGCGCTGTGCGCTCGAAGGTCCCCTTCGACCGGGGGCCGTTTGCGAGAGCGCAGACCGCTGCGGACACGGTTCGGTGTGCTTGCGGGAGCCCTCGCGCGGCCTTCAGCGCTGCGTGCGTCCGTGCACCGCGTCGTTTGCAGGCTGCACTTGCAGTGAGGGCGAGGGGCTCCGCGTGTGCATGGAGGACCTCGGCTGAGCTTCCAAGTCGTGGGACACAGCCATCTGCTTGCCTGATCGGGGATGCATGCGCATACGTCGCACCGTATCTCTGCGCATCCAACGAAACAGAGCTCACCCTTGAAACGCGTCAGCCCCCACCTGAAGATGCGTGTGCTCGGCGCCATCGAGTTCGCGCCGGGTAGCACCATCGTCGAGCGCATCCGACACGTCAGCATGCTCGACTTCATCGACGAAAACGGCCAACGCTTTCGCTTCACCTGGCACACCATCCAACATCACCGCCGTCGAACTCAAGCAAGTCAGCCGCGTCCTGCTTCAGCCTCATTGGAGGCACCAGCACGCCATCATCTGAAGCAAACAGTAAGGCCGCGCAGCGCCCCGATGGCCATCACGGTCGGCGGCGCGTCGCCGTGTGCATGCATCGCGCGGGGCGCGGGAGCGCGGCACGCGGCCATCCTACGTCGTAGTGACGACTCACATCTCGCATGACCGAAAGTGTCGTAGGGCATTCATGCGATGGCAGATTGGAGTGTGCGCCTACGATGTCAGCGTGGACGGCAACAGGAAGCCGAGTGTAAACCTAGAAGGACCGTCCCCTTGGCGGGCTCGCGCTAAATCGATCAGGAGTTGGCGCAGCGATTCGTCGACGAGCTCGACCGCGTCGTCGACTACGCCCGGCGTTTTCCATCTGCGGCGACCTCGGTCGAAACCGTCGATGGGTTCGAGGTCCGCAGGTTCTGACCGACGTGTTTCCCTACCGGGTTATCGCCACCGAATGGCAGGACCAGCTCGTCGTGGTGGCCATCGCTCACCAGAAGCGACGCCCCGGCTACTGGCGGCCGCGCCTCAAGAGCGTGCGTCCCTAATCCGCCCGGTCTTCGCCGCCACCTTCGTCTTCGCAAGAGGCGTCTAAAGAAGGATTGATCCTCGCCCCCGGGTGCGTCGCCGCGTGGATCTCGCTCAGCTTCCGGATCCCCACTCGCCTGTAGATCATCGTCGGGTCAAGGGGGTCCTGCGTCGAGCACGCAATCTCTGCCTCGCTGCCCTGCTCGAAGCCGT
>CAYNOM010000119.1:0-12563 GCA_964398415.1 uncultured Polyangiales bacterium
GATGCTCCGCCATGGCGGCGAGCGTACACGCTTCATTCCGCTCGCAACACGGGCAGACGCACACTTCGTGCGCAAGCTACCCACCACACGCGCGTACACGTGATGGTGCTCACGCGCGAGGCCAGGCTGCCCCTGGCCAACGCCAGCGCGACCCACGGTGCCGAGGCCTGTCGATTCGGGCACACTTGCACGTCGATGCTGCCGCTCGCAGACCCGCAACGCTTCATTGGGCGTCACCGCCAGCTGGTGGCATTGGCGGAGGCCTTCGAAGCGCGCTCACGCTGGCTGACCCTCGTCGGCCCTTCGGGCGTGGGCAAGTCGCGGCTGGCCAGCGAGCATCTTTCGGCCGCGCGCGACGAGCGCCGCGTGCTGTGGGTCGAGCTGTCCGAGATCGAGGAGCTGATCTCCGCCCTGGCGCTCATCGCGAGCCGCATCGGAGCACCTCCCGCGACACACCGCGCGCCCGAGCAAGTGATCGGCGAGGCGCTACGCGAGCTCGGCCCGGCGACGCTCGTGCTGGACGGAGTCGATGGGCTCGTGACCGCGCTGCGCGACGTGATCCCGCAGTGGCTCGCGGCCTCCCCCGAAACGCACGTGCTCGTGACCTCGGAGATGCGAGTGGGAGGCGAAGGCGAGTACGAGATCGAGGTCGCCCCCCTCGCGCTGCCCTCGGACGTGAGCGAGCCCGTGATCAGCGACGGCCTCAGGCTCTTTTACGTGGCGCGCGGTGCCCATCCGATGGCGGTCCCGAAGGGCTCAGATCCCGAGCTCGTGCGGCTCTTGCGGGCACTTGGGGGGTTGCCCTTCGCCATCGAGCTCTGCGCGAAGCACGCCGAGCGACTGACTCCCTTTGCGTTGCTCGAGCGCCTACCCGTGGCCCTGCGCGCCCGCGGCGCAGTGCTCGCGCCACACGAGATCACCGACGGCTTGCTCGGGCTCGTGTGGCAGCTCTTGTCCGACGCAGAGCGCTCGACGCTCGCGCAGCTCTCAGTGCTGTCAGGCGCCTTCGAGCCAGCATGGGCCTGCGAGATCGTGGCCGTGCCGGATGCTGCTTCGTGCCTTGCGCGACTGCGTGAACGGGGCCTCATCCTGCCCGGCTTCTCGGCAGAGGCGGTGGCGCTCGAGGGCTTGCATCCGCGCGTGCGCAACTTCGCGCGACGCAAGCTGGGTACGGGCGCCGAGGCTTTCGCAGCGCGAAGGCGGCATGCAGAGAGCTTCGTCGAGCGCGGGACGAAGGCAGCAGATGCGCTCGAGGGCCCGAGCGGCCCTGAGGCCATGCGCACCCTGTCGCGCATGCAACCCCAGCTCATCCGCATCCTCAGCGAGCCGCTTTCGGAAACTCCGACGACCGAGGCGCTTACCGCAGCCCTCTCGGCCCTCGCCGTTCACGATCACCTGCTCTCTGCACACGGCCCGGTGAGCGCGGATGCAAAGCGGCTCGAAGCCCTGCTCTCGACGCCCGGCATCGAGCGCGTGCCGGCGCGCGTGCGCATGGAGGCGTCATGCGTGCGCGCCTTCGTGCGCGCCAGGCTCTCCAACATGCAGGGCGCCATGGCAGACATGCAGCACGCCACCGAGCTCGCCGCGACCGAAGCCGAAAGCTACGAGACGGGACGGGTCGCTGTCACCGACGCTTTCATCAGCTACTTGGCGCAAGACCTCGAGCGTGCGAGCTCGGCGGTCGCGCGCGCACACCGCATCGCAGAAGCCATCGGGCACCCACGCCTCGCGGGCATCACCCTGGGCATCGAAGCCCTGATTCGACGCGCTGAAGGCGACCCGGCGCAGGCCATCGCGCTCTACGAACGCGCGCTCGTCGCCCATCGCAGCGTGCACAACCTGCGCTTCGAGGGCATCGTGCGCACGCGCCTTGCGCAGGCCTACCTCGAACGCGCGGAGCTCGAGGTGGCGCGCGAGCACGCGCGTGAAGCGCGCACGATTCACCGCTTGTTCGGCGACCGAGCCATGGAAGGCCTGAGCCTGGCGCTCGAAGGCCACCTCTGTCATGCGAGCTCCGAGCTCGAGAGAGCGCGCGCTTGCCTCGAGTCGGCACGCCCTCTGCTCGACGCGGTGGGGGACGGGGTCGAGCTGGCCCGGGCCACCGAGAAGCTCGCGTGCGTGCGCGCCCAATCCTTCGACCTCGACATCGCCTGCCGGCTCTTCGAGCAGGCCGAACAGAGCCTTGTGGCAGCCGGTCTGATAGCCGACTCCGCGCGCGTGAAAGCGCGTAGAGCGGGCCTCTTTTCCCTGCTCGGGGGTGCGCAAGAGGTGGCGGAGGCTCAGCTCTCGGAGGCGCTCGAGCAAGCGAGGGAGAGCCACGACGGGTTCGGCATCGATCTCGCGTCGCTCGATGCCATGGGTCTCGACTTGGTGAGAGCTGCGCTGCTGCGCGCACGCGGCGAAGACGCTCTCTGCCAGGCCGAGCTCGAGCGCGCGCGCACGCGCCTACTCGCCTCGTCGAAAGCGCTCGACGCTCAAGGGGCCCCCCTTGGCTTTCACGCACTGCAACAGAAGCGTGCGGCCATCGACTTCTGGCAGACGATGCTCACCCTGCACGAACGCGAGGCCCACGCGAATGAGCCGCGGCTCGTGATGCCGCTCCACGCGGCCTTCTTCACGCCACCGGGGGGCGCGCGCGTGAGCTGCAAAGAGCGGCCCGCCATGCGCCGCGTGCTGCGCCGACTCGCCCTGTCCGCGATCTTTGCGCCCGCGGTGCCGCACACCGTCGAGTCGCTCTTTGCGGCGGGCTGGCCGGAAGAGCATCCGAGCGAAGAAAACGCGCGCCTTCAGGTCTACGCCGTCTTGTCGAACCTGCGCCGCGTCGGCTTGTCCGACTTCCTGATCGCCGAGCGCGACGGCACCTATCTCGATCCTCGTTTGCCGGTGGTGCTCGTCGCCTGAGCCGTGAAGCGCCCACCCTGTGCGCGGCTGCCGAGGCGCCCTTGGGGCTTTTTGCCCGGCGTGCGTCGCGCGTGAATCGACAGGGCTCCCGGCCCGTGCTCCGGCGGCACGAGCTGGTGCGCCTTCGAGCCGATGAGGTCGCGTCGGCCAGCCTCGATGAGCGCTTCGCGCGCGAGGTGGTGCTGTTCGGGATCCCAATACTGAAGCAGCGCCTTCTGCATGCGCTTCTCGCGCAGGGTCTTGGCCGTGTACACGGGCTCGCGCGAGAAGGGATCGCGCCCCGTGTAGTACATGCTCGTGGCCATCGACATCGGCGTGGGGATGAAGTCCTGGACCTGCCTCGGTCGCATCCCCCGCGACTTCAAGTACAGCGCGAGATCGATCATCGCGCCCAACGTCGAGCCTGGATGCCCCGAGATGTAATAGGGGATGAGGTGCTGCTCTTTGCCCGACTTCTCGCTGGCGCAGGCGAACATGTCGGCGAAGCGCTCGTAGGTCTCGACGCCCGGCTTCTTCATCTTGTCGAGCACCGCCTCGTCGACGTGCTCGGGCGCCACGGAGAGCTGCCCGCCTGTGTGATGACGGGCGAGGTCGTCGATGAACTCTTGGCTGCGGGCTGCGAGATCGTAGCGAACGCCCGAAGCGATGAACACTTTGCGCACGCCCGGCTCGCTGCGCACCTTGCGCAACAGATCGACGAGGGGCGCGTGGTCTGTGACCATGTTCTCGCACACGTCGGGGTACACGCAGGAGAGCCTGCGGCAGGCGCGCTCGATCCGGTCGTCCTTGCAGCGCATCTTGTACATGTTTGCGGTGGGCCCGCCCACGTCGCTGATCACGCCCTTGAAGTCGTCCATGCGGCGCAGCGCACGCACCTCGCGCAGCACGCTCTCGGCCGAACGCGACTGAATGACGCGCCCTTCGTGCTCGGTGATCGAGCAGAAGCTGCAGCCGCCGAAGCAGCCGCGCATCGTGACGATGGAGTGCTTCACGGTCTCGAAGGCCGGGATGCGCTCGGTGTAGCGAAAGTGGGCGCGACGCTGAAACGGCAGGTCGTACAGCTCGTCCATCAGCCCCGTGTCGAGCGGGATGGCGGGGGGATTGAGGTACACCGCTTCGACGCCGTGGGGTTGCAGGATGGGCCGACCATTGCCGGGGTTCGTCTCGAGCTGAAACGCACGGCTCATCTCGCTGAACGTGGCCTTGGCGGTGTCCTCGTCAGGGCTCACCTCTTCGTAGCTCGGCAGGATGACCGGCTTGCCATCCGTGGTGTAGCGCGAGGGGGAGAGCTGCTCCCACTGGCCCTTGCGCAGCACGAAGCCCGTGCCGCGGACATCGCGGATGTCCTGGATCGCTTCGCCCTTCTTCAAGCGCTCGGCCACTTCCCACACCGGACGCTCGCCCATGCCGAAGATCAGCATGTCGGCCTTGGCGTCGAGCAGGATCGAGCGGCGTACCTGCTCGCTCCAGTAGTCGAAGTGCGCGATGCGACGCAGCGAGGCCTCGATGCCACCGATCACGACAGGCACGCCCCCAAAGGCGCGGCGCGCCAGGTTCGCGTAGACGATGGTGGCGCGATTGGGGCGCATGCCCGTGCGACCCCCGGGTGAGTACTGGTCTTCCGACCGCACCTTCTTCTGGGCCGTCAGCTTGTTGAGCATGCTGTCGAGGTTGCCCGCCGTGATGCCCACCATCAGCCGCGGGACACCCATGACGAGCAGGTCGTCGGGCGACTCCCAGCGCGGCTGGGCCACCATGCCCACACGAAAGCCCCGCGCCTCGAGAAAGCGGCCGATCAGCGCTCCGCCGAAGGCGGGATGGTCGACGTATGCATCGCCGTTGATCAACAAGATGTCGAGGGCGTCCCAGCCACGCGCCTCCATCTCCTCGCGCGTCGTGGGCAAAAAGGCGGTGAGCTCGCTCGCTCTTGCGCGGTTTTTCTTGCTGAGCTGGGTGAGGCCAGACATCCGGCGCAAGGTAGCAGGTCCGACGCCGCGTGCGCCTTCGCCTTGCTGTACGCGCTCGAAACCGTAAGCCTGACCACGTGAAGCACGGCGACCGGTTGAGTTTGCGCATGGAGGGCCTGACGCTCGAGGGCGAGGGCGAGGCCGCGTTCGATGGCCGCACGGTGCGCGTCCCCGGCTGTTTTCCCGAAGAGGTCGCAAGCGTCCGGATCGAGCACGTCGCCCGTACGACCCCCCTCGCCCACGGCCGGCTCCTCGCGCTCGAGACGCCGCACCCCGCCCGCAGGACGCCACCCTGCATCGAGCACGAGCGTCGCGCGGGGCGGTGCTCGGGCTGTGCGTTGATGCCGCTCGACGAAGAGGCCCAGCGTGCGCTCAAGCGTGAGCTGCTCGCGCAGCGCTTCGGGCTCCAGGTCGACCGCGTGGTGCATGCAGGGCCCGGGCTCGGCTATCGCCACTCGAGCAAGCGCGTCGCCTTCGAAGGCGGCCCGTCACGCCTGTTTCTCGGCAGCTTCGCGCGCGGCACGCACACGCCTGCGTCGATGCGGGGTTGCGCCGTCGACCATCCACGCATCGTGGCCGCCTTCGACGAGCTCGAGCGCGCGGCGAACACACTCGGCATCGCAGCCTATGACGAGCGCACGGGCGAGGGAGAGTTGCGCTACGCCTGGGCCAAGACCGACGGCAGCGAGGTGCTGCTCACGCTGGTGCTCGCCCACGCCACGGGGCGCGCCGCAAGCGAGCTGCCTGCGCTACTGAAGTCGGTCGCGGCGGTCGCCCTCAGCATTCAAGACAAGGCCACGAACGCCATGCGTGGCCAAACCGCGCAGATGGTTCGCGGGCAGAGCAGCCTGTCGATGACGCTGCTCGGTGCCGAGCTCGAAGTCACGGCGCTCGGCTTCATGCAGCCAAACCCCGAAGTGGCCGCGCTCTGCTATGCGGCCCTGCTCGGTCTCGACGCGAGCGCGCCCGAACACGGACGCTTGGCGTTCGATCTGTATGCCGGCGCGGGCCTCACCACGCGGCTCTTGCGCACGCGTTTCGACGAGGTGCTCGCATGCGAAGCACATCCCGAGAGCGCCCAAGCCCTGGGCATCGCGGCGGAGACCGCCGAAGCATTTCTCGCTGCCCAGCTCGAGCGCACGCAACCACAGCCACCCGAGCTCGTGGTGGCAAACCCGCCGCGCAAGGGTCTGGGCGAGCGCGTGTGCGCACTTCTGTGCGAGCTCGGCGCGACGAAGGTCCACATCATGAGCTGCGGACCCGAGGGCCTGTCGCGCGACCTCTCACTCCTTTCCGCGCGCTACACGCTCGAATCGCTGACCGCCTTCGACACCCTGTCCCAGACCCCGCACGTCGAGCTCGTCGCCAAACTCCGCTTGCGTTGAGCGGAACGTTCAGGCTTCCCACATCATGCCGAGCCCAAGGATCAAGCTCCGCGCATCGAAGCGGACGTTGTAGTAGTCGCCCCCCCAATAGGCGCGCACGAACGGCCCCCAGTCGCGCATCGTGCGAAAGCTCCAGAAGCCGTCGACCAGCACCCCGAGCGGGTTTTGCACGTAGTCGGCGCCGAAGCGCAGCTCGACACGGGCGCGGGCCCCGAGCTCACCCTCGGCAGCACGCCCCGTGAACGTGCGACGCGCGACGCGCGCAAAACCCTCTGCCCGCCCGAGCCCATACACGCGCTCGATCTCGGGATCGATGCCGCCCACCTCGGGTCGAAACAGCACGAGCCCGAAGAGCGTGGTCACAGACAAAGCCCCCTCGCCCTGCCCACGCAGCCACTCGGCGCCGACGCGCAGGCCGAGCTCGTTGATGGCAAAGCTTCCGTCTCGGTGATTGAGCGGTGCGTTCGGGTGAGAGGCCCCATCTGGAAAGCGACAGCGACCACCGGGCTTCGCCACCTGGTCGCGATACAGACAGCCGTCCTGCCCATTCGACAGGTGCGCGACGAGCAGCTCGAAGATCAGTCGACGCCGCAAGCTCGTCGCCACCTGACGCTGGTGAAACATCTGAAAGCGCACGGTGGGGTAGTAGGAAGGCGTGCGAATCGGAAACGAGGTGCCGAGGCCGTGGCGCAAATCGATGCGCGGGATGAAGATGAACGCGTGGGCGAAACCGTCACGCTCGTCGAGCTCGGCGAGTGAGCTCGTGAGCGGCACGTGCAGATTGATGCTGGCCTCGAGCGTGTAAGGGAGCCGCGTGCTCGAGCCGTCGACCGGTGACTCGCCGCCCTCGAGGAACAGGGGCATCGGCAGCGCATAGGTGGGCTCGAGCATCAGCCCGTCTGGCTCGCCGAAGGCGTGCGCAGCACGCGGCAGCGCGATGACGGTCAAGACGACGCTGAGGAGCAGCGCTACGCCGGGCACGAGCGAAGCGCGGCGCCCCATCAGCGTGCCAGCTGAATGCTGCGGCCTCGCCACATCACAGGCGTGCCGCGCAAGGCGTCGAAGAACGACGAGACGGAGATCATCACGAACAACAGCACGAACCCGGGATAGAACAGCGCCGTCCAACCAGGGAAAGAACCGTAGTTGCGCTGCTCGCGCGAGACCACCCACGCGGTGATGCAGTAAGCAGAGGCCCAGGACGCTGCCAGAAGCCACTGGCCTGCGACGAGGGCGGTCGTCATCCACAGCGGGATGCCGAGCAGCCAGCCGTTGACCATCACGATCTCGAGCACGGCGCGCACGCCCACCGAACCCTGGCCATCGCGAAAGCTCCTGCGCCAGCCGGCGAAGAACGCGCGCAGGCCCTCGGGGTACATGCGCACCTGCATCGCACCGGGTGCGAACATCACGCGCACGCCGTGTCCTGCATCGGCCACCACGCGGGCGAGGGCCAGATCTTCGGAGAGGCGGGCGGCGATCGTTTTGTGGCCGCCGACCGCTTCGTACACCGCGCGGCGAAACAAGAGGTACTGCCCGATGGCGAAGCGACGCTGTCCGTTTCCGGGCTCGTCGCGGGCGCCCGCGCGGGTCGCGATCAAGAGCAAGAGCTGAAACACGCCCTGCAGCTTCTCCCAGAAAGCCACCACGCGATGGGTGGGGATCAAAGACACGAGCCCGGCGTTTTCTTCGAGCAAAGCTCCCAAGCTGCGCTGCAGCGAGTCGGGGGCGTGGAACGTATCGGCATCGGTGAAGAGCAGATAATCGCCGCGGGCCACTTGCACGCCGGCCCAGCAGGCCCAGCTCTTGCCGATCCAGCCCTCGGGGATCGGGGCCGGGGTCACCACGATGGCGCCGAACGAACGTGCGATGTCGCCCGTGCCGTCGCTCGAGTGGTCGTCGACCACGATCACCTCGAGTGGCTTCGGATCGAGCGCATCGAGGGAGGCCAGCAACGTGGGCAGGTTGTGCGCCTCGTTGCGCGCTGGAACGATGATCGAAACGCGACGCGATGCACTCGCTGGCGCAAACCCGGTCTCGGTGCGCGCGATGCGCAGCCGCCACAGAAACAGCGTCGACCCGATGACCATGATCGCGAGCGGAATCAAATATTGCATCGTCATCCCCTTGAAGAAGCCAAAACCAGCTCAGGCGTCGCGAAACGCGAGGTTGCCAACGACGAAGAAGAACGCGCCGACGAGCAGCAGCGCACCGCAGGGCACGAGCATCTCGGCAGCTGAAAAGCCGCGCCACACCGAGCCCTCGACCGCCGTGACCGCCCAGCTGAAGGGGCTCACGCGGCTCAACGACTCGAGCCAAGGAGGCATGGCCGTGAGCGGGATCGTGCCGCCACCGATCATAGCGAGCAGGGTGAGCACACCCCAGCCGATGCCTGTGGCCGCGCGCTCGGTGGGGCTCACCACGGCGAGCGACAGCATGAGGCCGCCGAACGCCACGCCGGTGCACACCGCGGCCGCGATGAAGAAGAGCGGAGACTCCGTCTTCACGTCGAACCACAGGTATCCCGCGAGGAGCAGCGCGACCTGCACGGCGACGATCGAGATACAACAGGCGATGGCCTTGGAAGCGAGCAGATGAAACGTAGATAGCGGCGCCGTGCGCAGGCGTTCGAGCGTCCTACGCTGGCGCTCGACCACGAGGCTCACGCCGAAAATCGAGGCGCAGCACACGATGCCCCAGACCATGCCGAGCGGCAGCGATGCATCGAAGGGCCCTTGCTTTCGCGCTGCAATCTCGGCCGAGTGGGTGCTGAGCAGAAACGGCAAGCCTCGCACGCCTAGCTGCGCACCCGCGCCATCCCCCACCGCGCCCACCGCGCGCAGAAGCGCGCCTTGCAGCACGCTCGCTTCGATGCGCCGGCCCGGGCCGTGCACCACATCGACGTGGCTCATCGGAGAGCCCTCGGAGCGCGACAGCTTGACGTACACCCCCGCGTCGCCGCGACGCAGGAGCTCCTTCGCCTCGTCGAGCGTGGTCTTCGTGGCGGTCAGCTCGGGCGTAGCCTGCAGCGCTTTCACATAGCCAAGAGATGCCGCACTCAACTCCTCGTCGACCACCGCCACGCGCAACGCGCCGCGCGGTCCGTCCGACTCGCTGAACAAAAAGCCAAACAGCAGGGCAAACGCGAAGGGCAGGCCGAAGGTGACGATCACCCCGAGCGGGTCGCGGAACAAGAGGCGAAGGTCCTTCGCCACCAGCAGCCAAATCGTCCTCATGTGTCCCTCAGCTCGCGTCCGGTGAGATCGAGAAACAGCTGTTCGAGCGCGCTCACATGGGGACGCCTCTGGCCGCGCAGCCCGCTCACGACCTCGAGCGCCGAGGGATGGCGCTCGGAAACCGAGTCGATCAGCGTCTCGACGCGATCGACGGCGATGATGCGTCCCTGATCCATGATGGCCACGCGCTCACACAGCAGCTCGGCCTCCTCCATGAAATGGGTCGTGTAGAGCACCGAGGTGCCGAGCTCCTTCAGTGCGCGGATGTTGTCGAAGATCGCGTTCCTCGACTGGGGATCGACGCCCGCGGTGGGCTCGTCGAGCACGAGCAGATCCGGCTTGTGCACGATGGCTGTGGCGAGCGTGAGCCTGCGCTTCATTCCTATGCTGTAAGCACCGGCGCGATCCGTGGCGCGGTCCTCGAGACGAACCAGCTCGAGGGCCCAATCGACACTCTGCTTTTGTTGCTGGCCCTTCAGGCCGTAGAGGCCGGCCATGAGCATCAGGTTCTCGCGCCCGGTCAGCTCGTCGTACACGCAAAGGGATTGCGGGGCGTAGCCGATGCGACGCCGCACCCGCGCGTGCTTCGGGTTGCCTACCCCGACCAACTCCACGCTGCCCGAGTCAGGCTCCATCAACCCGACGGCCATGCGCAGCGTGGTGGTCTTGCCGGCGCCGTTGGGGCCAAGAAGCCCGAACACCTCACCCCTGGCGAGGCTCAGGCTCACCCCCGCGACCGCGTGGGTGCCCCGGAACCGCTTCCGTACGTCGATTAACTCGAGCATCTGTTCTCCGCCCCGCGCCTGGGGAGCTGCGACCTGCGTACTATGTACAATCCATAGACAAGACGTGCAACAATCATTTTGCAGCCGATGGGTAGGAGGGACCATGTTTTGGGGCGGTCAGATGCAGAAACTACGGCGCAATTGCGGCGCAATTACGGGCATCATGCGAATCGCTCTGAGCCTTTCGGTCGCGTAGAGGTTGAACATCTCCTCGAAAAAGGTTAAACAGAGAAGAATGAAAGCATAGACAGAGTCTGTGCTCCAATCACCGAGGGGAGAGATGTGAAAGGCCAGGGTCGATATCGAATCCACGCCGTCACCGAGCTGACAGGTGTGCCCGAAGCGACGTTGCGCGCCTGGGAGCGTCGCTACTCCGTGCCAACACCGCTGCGCACCCCTTCCGGGTATCGCCTCTACAGCCACAAGGATGTCGAGCAGGTACGGCGGATGCGCGAGCTATGTGCGGCAGGCATGGCGCCAGCCGATGCTGCGAAGGTCGTGGGCCTGCCGGTCGAGCCCGAGCCTTCGCACGTCCACGAGGATCCATTCGAGGCGGTGAGCGGCCGCATCGTCGAGGCCACGCGGCGCATGGATCCACTCTCCATCGAAGGCGAGGTACGCTTCGCCATGACCATGGCGGACGCCGTGTCGGTCGTGGAGCGGGTGTTTTGCCCGGCCATGGCCGAGATCGGGCGCGATTGGGAACGCGGCATCATCAGCGTCGGACACGAGCACCTCGCCTCCGAGATCGTCACCATCGCCACCCGTGACATGCTGCGCCTTCTCGGACCCTCGCGTCCTGTGGGTGAGGTCGTGCTGGCGTGCTTTGCCGAGGAGGATCACAGCCTCCCGCTCTACGCGGCGGCCTTCCGCTTCGTCGAATGGGGCTATCGGCCCCACGTGCTCGGCGCGCGCACACCACCCGCCGGGCTTGGGGCGGCCGTGAAGGAGATCGACCCCGCCTTCGTGGGGCTCTCGGTCACGATCTCGCCCCCTCAACACCGCGCAGAAGAGCTCGTGGCGGCCTACGCCGACGTGATCGGAGACAGGCCCTGGGCCGTGGGTGGCGCCGCAGCCCCCGAGATGCGCGGCCAGATCGAGGCGCGTGGGGGGCGCGTGATCGACGCCGCCGGCCCCGACTCGCGCGACATGATCGGCCGCATGCTCACGGACGCCCGCAGCTAGCACTCAACAAAACATCCACGATAACCGTCGACAAACTTCATCGAAAGGGACCTCTCGGGGTCCCTTTCTTGCGTTCAAGCCCCTGAGGAGAGTCTTTTTCAGGCCCCCCAATTGCCATAAATACCGAATGATTCATGATCCTTGTGACATGTCATCGGGCGCGACGGACCAACCATGAACAAAGTTTAGATGAATTTCTCTGGACAAACCATGTGCAAGGTTTACTCTCTGCTCATCGGGCTGGTTGCTGCGGGGTTTCGCGACCCAGTCGAAGAGAGACTTAGAGGAGGGATGACCATGGAAACGAAGCGACTTGCGCGTCACGGATTTCTGGCCCTGGTGCTCGCCCTGGGCGGTGCGGTGGGCTGCGCGGACGACTCCAGCAGCGACGATGGCGCCGATCAGGGTGCGGGCGGCGGCGGCCATGTGTTGGGCGTGTTCTTGGCGTTGCCCAATGGTGGCGTTGATGTGTTCGGCGAGGCGGCCCTGCTCTTGTCGCAGAACGGCCACTTGGCTCTGCCATTCGGCCGTGAGTTCGGAGACGATGCGCTCGGCCGTGGCCAAGTCCCCCTCCGCTTGCTCCAACTCCATCATCGTCGCAAACAGCCCTTCCTCCATCGTCTCCCGCTGGCGGCGGAGCGATTCGACCGACAGTTGCAAATCGGCCAACTCCTTGGGGGTCTTCACATTGCCCGAGTAGAGCCGCTCCTCACTGCTTTGCAATTTGCTGATGACCGAGCCGAGGCCCAGATCCTCTTGCTTTTGCTGGGCGCGCCATTTTTGGTGGCGCGCGGCCGTTTCGGCCAGCACCTCCTTGGCCACCCGCAATGGGTCTGGTTCTTCCTGCCCTTTCAGCACGGCCAACAGCCGTTGTTTGCCACTGGCTATCTCTTGGTCAAACTGTTGTAACCGATACAGTTGGTGGATTTCACTCATGGGCGGTGATTGTAGCGCATAAGTTAGCTTGTCAGCTAGTCAGCATTTCAGCTTGTCAGCGGGAAACGGCTGAAGCCGTTATTACAAACCACGACTAAAGTCGTTACTACGAACCAATCCGCAATCCCCAATCCGCAATCCGCAATCCCCTGCTATAATTCCGCCCCT
>CAYNOM010000120.1:0-12398 GCA_964398415.1 uncultured Polyangiales bacterium
CACCTTCACGAACAAGGCGGCGGCAGAGATGCGCGGGCGCGTCCAGGCCCTGCTCCCGGGTGTGTCGCTGCCCTGGATCGGGACCTTCCACGCGATCTGCGCCCGGCTCCTGCGCCGCCATGCTGCCGCGATCGGCATCCATCCCCAGTTCGTGATCTACGACGACACCGACCAGCGCGCGATGCTGACACGCGTGGTGCGCGATCTCGACCTCGACGAGCGCCGCTTCAACCCTAGGGAGCTCGGCCGCGTGATCGAAGGCTTCAAGCGCGAGATGCAGGGCCCGGACGACGTCCCGGCGCACGGCTACTACGCCGAGATCGCGCAGAGGGTCTACGCCGCCTACGAGCAGCGCATGGCCCAGAGCGGGGCCCTCGACTTCAACGACTTGATCTACCGCATGGTGCTCGCCATGCGGCAGAACGACGCCGTTCGCTTTCAGCTCGAGCGCATGTGGCAGTACATCCTGGTCGACGAGTTTCAGGACACCAACCTGTCGCAGCTCGAGCTCGTGCGCGGCCTCTCGGCGGTGCACCGCAACCTATGCGTGGTCGGCGACGACGACCAGTCGATCTACAAATGGCGCGGCGCCGATCGTCGCAACATCCTCGACTTCCGAAAGTCGTTTCCCGACGCCTGCGCGGTCAAGCTGGAGCAGAACTACCGCTCGAGCGCACACATCTTGAGCGCGGCCATGGCGGTGATCGCGCGCAATGACGAGCGCGAGCCCAAGGAGCTGTGGACCGACAACGCGCCTGGCGAGAAGGTGCGCATCATCACCTGCGCGGACGAGCGCGACGAGGCGCGCGCCATCTCGGAGGCCGTGCGACGGCTGCGCGAGCACGGCTACGACCTGTCGCAAATGGCCATCTTCTACCGCACGCACGCCCAGAGCCGCGTGCTCGAAGAAGAGCTGCGCGCCTGTAACCTCCCCTATCGCGTGATCGGCGGACAGCGCTTCTACGAGCGCGCCGAGGTCAAGGACGTGCTCGGCTATCTGCGCGTGCTTCAGAATCCGCAGGACGACGTGAGCCTACTGCGCATCATCAACACACCGACGCGCGGCATCGGCAAGACCACCGTCGATCGTGTGCTCGACGCAGCGGCCCGGGCGGGCTGTTCTGTGTGGGATGCGCTCTCTCAAGCGGTCTCGGAAGAGGCTCTCGGCAAAGCTGCGACATCCAAGCTATCGGCCTTCGTGTCGCTGATCCGCGAGCTGACGACGCGCGCCGCGGGGGGCGCCGGACCCGCCGCCCTCGCAGACGCCGTGCTCAGCGAAACAGGCTACCTAGAGAACCTACGCGCGGAGGACACGGCCGAGGCCGACGGGCGCATCGAGAACGTCGAAGAGCTTCTCGCCTCCATGCGTGAGTTCGAGGCTGAGGCCGACGTGAGCACGCTGTCCCAGTACCTCGAGACCGTGACGCTGCAGACCAACGCCGACGATGTCGATGCCGAGCAGAAGCTGACGCTGATGACCGTGCATGCCGCCAAGGGGCTCGAGTTTCCGGTGGTGTGGGTGGCGGGACTCGAAGAGCGGCTGTTCCCCCTCTCGCGTGACGATTCCCTGTCGCGCGAAGATCTGGAGGAAGAGCGTCGACTCGCCTACGTGGCGTTCACGCGCGCCGAGCAACGCTTGTTTCTCAGCTACGCCTGCGCGCGCCGTCTGCACGGCGACATGCTGCTCGGCATCCCGTCCTGTTTCCTCGACGAGATCCCCGATGATCACGTAGAGCGCGTGTCCCGCGTCTCCGCCGTGCAGAGCTCTCGTTTCGGCGGTTTTGGCGCAGGACAGGGTGGCTATTCCGGCGCGAGCACCGCCCACTCGGGCGGGATGCGCTACGAATACGACGCGCCGCGATCGGGCCATGCAGGGGCAAGTACCTCCTTTGCTGGTGCGCGAGGCGGCAGGCCAGCCGTTGGCCAGTCCGTGAAGGCACAACGTCCCGCGGGGCCTGCATCACGCGCTTTCATTGGGGCGCCTGCTTCGACCCGCGCGAAGGCGCCGCGTCCGAACGAGTCCTACGTCGATCGCAGCGACGCGGAAGGCAGCTCCGGGATCTACGCCGGCATGCGGGTGCGCCACGCCAAGTACGGCGAGGGCGAGGTCAAGAGCGTCGAGATGGGCGCGCCGCCACGTGTGACCGTCGCCTTCACGGGCTGGGGCCTGAAGCAGATCGTCGCCAGCTACCTCGAGCCCGCCTGAGCAGGCTCAGTCGGAGCTGCTGCTCGAAGTCGTGCTGCTCGAGGCCGTGCTGCTCGAGGTCGTGCTGCTCGAGGCCGCTTCGCTCTTCGCGGCAGGGGCCGAGCTGTTGCTCTTGCCGGAGTAACCGTCGGCGTACCAGCCACTACCCTTGAGCAGGAAATTGCCGCCCGCGATCATGCGGCGGGCCTTCATCTTGCCGCACTTCGGGCACTTTTTGATCGGTGCCTCGGTAATGCGCTGCTCGACCTCGAAGCTCTTGTTGCAGGCATCACAGGCGTATTCGTAGGTGGGCATGGCGTAAAACTCCGTCCGCGAACTTAAGTCGCTGCCTGCCCAAGTCAACTGCGGGGAAAGACCTCCGAGCGAAAGCGTGCCAGCGGCAGCCCGATCTGCAGGCTAGCTCACACGGGCCCAACGACTACCCCTCGCGCGCCTTCAACTCGGCTAGGGCAGCCTCGAGCTCGGCCATCTCGGCGTCCTCTGCGCTGACGCTGGGCTCGACCCGAACGGCGGCTTCCGCCTTCTGGGGGGAAAGGCCCATCTTCTGCTTCAGGGCCTCGAGGTCGGCGTCGGCACCCTGGGTGACCTCGAGCTCGGCCAACTTGTGGCGCAGCACATCGCCCGTGGCCGTCTCGTTGATCTCGGCGTGGGCCTCGGCCTCTGCCTCCACCTGATCCACCCGGCTCGAGAGCCTGTCGAACTTCTCGAACGCGCTCGTGTCCTTGAGGGAGCTCATCGTCTCTTGGATCGAGCGCATGGCTTCGGCGCGTCGTTGACGTGCGATCAGGACTTCTTTCTTGCGGCGCGCCTCCTCGATCTTGCCGTGAAGCACCTTCAGCGCGACCTTGAGTTGGTCGACCGCCGCTTTCTGTTTTGCGTGCTGATCGGTGTAGGCTGCCGCGAGCTGGTCGTGCTCCTTCTTGCGCATGAGGGCCTGGCGCGCGAGCTCGTCGTCCCCCGCACGCACGGCTAGCATGGCCTTCTGCTCCCAGTCGGCCGCCGTCAGGCGCTCGCGCTCGGCCTGCTTTTCTAGGCGCTTCTCGTCCGCGATGGCCGTGGCCACCTGCTTCTTGGCCTCGATCAGCTGCTCGGCCATCTCACGCAGCACCTGATCCAGCATCTTCTGCGGATCCTCTGCGCGATCGATGGCGTCGTTGAGGTTGCTGCTGATGAGCGAGGCGAGTCGGCTGAAGAAACCCATGCGTCCTGCTTTCAGGCGAGATAGCGCGCCATGCGCTTCGTGTGATTCGAGAGGGCCAGGCTGAAGTCTTCGAGCGTGCCCGAGAGCTCCGAGTAGTCGAGGGCCTCGAGGCGGAGCGCGCACGACAGCACGATCGCATCCTCTGCGATGCCGTAGGTGGCGTGCACCACGTCGGACGCGTTGATGCGGAGCAGCTCCTCGAACAGGCCCGCCTTGTCACGCACGGTGGCGAGCGGGGTCACGTTCAAGCGGAACACGACGAGCGGGCCGGCGACGGTGATCGCGAGGTTTTCGTACTGTCCCTCCCGATCCCGAACGACCCAGGTGTCGGCCGCTACTTCGCGAAAGGAGACCCCGCTCATGAGCAGGTAGGACTCGACGTCGTCGCGCGTGCGCATGTGCCGATGGTACAAAAAAAAACCGGGAACCGCACGGATGCGATCCCCGGAGACAGGGTGAGCGCCCGGTGTGACGGGCGGCTCAGGTCGGGCTCACTTGCCCTTGAGGGCTTCGTCGATCGCGGCCTTGAAAGCCGGGAACGGCTGCGCGCCCTGCAGCAGCTTGCCGTTGATGAAGAACGACGGCGTGCCGATGCGCGCGCCCGCCTTGGCGACGGCGTCCATGTCGGCCTTCACGCGCGCCTCGTGGGTCTTGTTCTCGAGGGCAGCCTTGAGCTTCGGAATGTTGATCCCGCCGACCTGCTCGGCGTACTTGATGAGGTCGTCCTGAGACAGGGCGCGCTGATTCGCGAACAACAGATCGTGGTAGGCCCAGAACTTGTCGTTGCCGCCCTGATCGAAGACCTCGAGCGAGGCCTCGGCCGCTGGGCCCGCTTCCTTGTGGAAGGGCAGCGGGTAGTTGCGCCACACGACCTTCACCTTGTTGCCGTACTCCTTCTCGATCTCCTTGAGCGTCGGCAGCACGCGGCCACAGAAGGGGCACTGGAAGTCGCTGAACTCGTGGATCACGACCTTGGCGTTCTTGCCGCCCTTGAAGGGGGCGTTCTTGGCGTCGGCGATCTCGTACACCTTGTTGGCGTCGGGGGCGTCCCCTGCGGCTGCGGGGGCGGCGGCGGGCTTCGTGGCGCCGTCCTTGATGAGGGTCTCGTACAGTGCGGCCTTCGACGTGCCGCTCTCCACGAGCTTCTTGGCCTTGGCCAGCTCTTCGTCGATCAACTTCTCGAACGCGGGCTGCGGCTGCGCACCGCGCAGGCTACGGCCGTTGATGAAGAACGACGGGGTTCCGGAGGCGCCGAGGCCGCGCGCGAGCTCTTGGTCGGCTTCGATCTTCGATTGGTGGGTGTTGTTGTCGAGCGCGGCCTTGACCTTACGCTCGTTCAGGCCGAGCTGCTTGGCGTAGCCCTCGAGCTCCGCACGACCGAGCGCGCGCTGATTCTGGAACAGGAGATCGTGGGCTTCCCAGAACTTCTTTGAGCCGCCCTGGCTGAAGGCCTCGAGTGCGAGCTGGGCCGCGGGGCCCGCTTCCTTGTGGAAGGGCAGGGGATTGTCCTTCCAGACGATGCGCACATCGTTGCCGTACTTCTTGACCAGTGCATCGAGCGTGGGCTCGACGCGACTGCAGAAGGGGCACTGGTAGTCGCTGAACACGACGACGGTGACGAGCGCGTCGGACGGACCCTTCTGGGGATCCTTGTCGCTCACGGGAACCTTGTACACGGTGGTGTCGTCGGGAGCCGCGCTCGGCTGCTTGGGCTCCTCGAGCTTGCCCTTCGCGCTCGCCATGAGCGTGGCGTAGACGTTGGCCGCACCCACACCCTTGGCCTTGAGCTTCTCGACGCGCTTGAGCTCGTCGTCGATCAGCTCCTTGAACTTCTCGACCGGCTGGGCACCGCGCAGGCTACGGCCGTTGATGAAGAAAGACGGCGTGCCGCGGGCACCGACCTGGGCTGCGAGCTCCTGGTCAGCCTTGATCTGCTCTTCGTGCGCGTTCTTGTCGAGCGCCGCCTTGAACTTCGCGACGTCGAGGCCGAGCTCGCCTGCGTACTTCTCGAGGTCTGCGCGCTCGAGCGCCGTGCGGTTCTCGAACAGCTTGTCGTGCATGGGCCAGAACTTGTCGGCCTTGCCCTGGGCCCAGGCTTCCATGGCTGCCATGGCGGCCGGGCGCGCGTTCTTGTGGAAGGGCAGCGGCTGATTCTTCCAGACCACGCGGACCTTCTTGCCGTAGTCCTTCTCGAGCTGCTTGAGCGTGGGCACCACACGGCCGCAGAAGGGGCACTCGAAGTCGCTGAACACGACGACGGTGATGGGCGCGTCGTTCGGACCGTGCTGGGGGTTTGCGGCCGAGACCGGCACGTTGAAGCGCTCGACGGGGTCGTCTTCCTGCACGCCCGCGACGGCCGCGCCGACGGCGGAGTCTTCGCTGGCGTCTGCGATCTCGCCTCCGCCCTTTTTGGCGGAAAGCTGGCCGGCGACGAAGCCGAACACAGCGGCGAGCACGATCGCTACGATTGCTGATCCTTTGCTCATTGGTTCTCTCCCTGATCACACGAGGTGATCTTTTCTGCTGCTCGAAACACGTCCGGTACCGCGACTCGGCACCGTAAGATCATGGGCGCGGCCGCCACGTGACGTGGCTGCACGACGCAGGGCTGACTCCTAGGAAACGCTCGCAGAACAGCGCCCTCGACCGCGCGAAGCGGCGAGCGCGCGTAGCTCAGACGCGAGGAGGCCTGTCGAGTCGCTGGCAGTGCGCTTGCGGTTTCCGCGTCGCAAGGGTTGGCTCGGGCCAGGGCAAGCACACGAAGTAGAGCCCTTCGCGCGCAGCGACGAACAGTGCGCCGGGCGCCGAGTGGTCGCTCAGGTCCGGTGCGGGCCCGCTCGGCACGGCGGGGATGCAGTGGGGTGAGCTGGGATCGGCGCACCACATGGGCTCTTGGCCCGAGCTACCCATGTCTGCATCCGCACAGCTCATCAGGCTGTCGTCGCGGAAGCCGAGCTCGCTCTGCGACTCGGACGCCCACGCCAACGTCGGCGATACGACCTCTGCGACGAGGAGCGCGCACAGCGTCACCGCAGCTCCGAAGAGCAACGAGAAGACGGCGTATCGCGCGGATGTCCCCATCGAATGGTTGGGCATTCTACACCTCGGCCCCCCCGGGGCAACAACCCCGCGAAAGCCACAGCCCTGAACGCTCACCTCGCGCGCTCTATTGCGTTCGTCCCCGACGGCGCCGACGTCTTGGACGCGTCAGGTTTTGCTACAGGGCGCGAGAAGCGTGCACGCCGGTGTGTGCTGCCGGTTGTGAAACCGCGTCAGGGAAGCCCGAGAGCCTGTCTCGAAGCAGCGCCCCGAGATTCTGAAGCTCCCCTATTTGGGACATGGCACGTCCGGCGTAGCGCATGCTCTGGGCAAAGTTCGGTAGAAACTTGGGGTTACCTCGCACCTGGTCGATGAAAACGAAGCGGCCCGCATCCTTGAGCTTTCGGTGGGCTGCGACGAGCCAGAACGCGCTCTCGAGCTCGTCCGCCGACCGCCCGCGTGCCCGCGCGAGCCGCGCGATCATCGCCCGCTGCATGGACATGTCGAGGTCCACGTAGGAGTCGCAGAGCAGCGCCACGAGGTCGTAGATCGCAGGTCCAAGCAGCGCGTCTTGGAAATCGATCACGACCAGCTCGTCAGGCTCTGCGGGAGCCCACATCAGGTTTCTCGACTGGAAATCGCGATGCACGAAGCCCTGGGGCAAGCTGAGCAAACGCTCGACCAGAGCATCGAAGTCGGCATCGAGGCTCGCGCGTTCGGCGCGGCTCAAGGGCACTCCGTTGGCTTCGAGGCCCCACTCACGGAAGTGGTCGAGCTCCCAGCGCAAGAGGCTGCGATCGAAGCTGCGAGCGTAGGCGAGGCAGCGGGGGTCCGGCTCTTCGCAGCGCACCTGCATCTCGGCGAGCAGGTCGACGGCGCGGCCGTAGAGCTCTTCCCAGCGCTCGCGCGGGCTCTGTCGTAGCCGCGCGCCGAAGGTCTCGTCACCGAGGTCTTCGAGCAGCAGAAAGCCGCGCACCGTGTGATCGGCGAGCACCTTCGGAACACGGACGCCGCGCTCCGACAGATGGCGCTGGACGTTCAGGAAGGGAAGCTCGGTTGGACGCTCGCCGCCACTGCCCTCGTCGCTCTTCAATGCGTCGGCGGGCAGACGCATCACGATGAGCGATTCGGGGACGCCGCGCGCCACCTGGATGCGGTAGTAGCTGCGGGTGCTCGCGTCGCCCTCGAGCTTCTCGAGCGTGGCCTCCTCGGGCAACGCGCCGTAAAGCTGCACGAGCGCGTCCGACAGGTTCATGCCGTCGAACACGGGCGCCGAGAGGAGCGGACGCTTCACGCAGACCTCCCTTTAGTCGCGGTCGTCTCGATAGCGATCGCCCGAGGGCCGCTCGTCGCGAAAGCTGTCGTCGGACGTGCGCTGCTCGTCGCGCGCCGTGCGCACCGGGCTCGGGTTCCGGTCGCGCAGACCGGGTCCACCGCCACCTCCGCCACCGCCACGACGCGGTCCACGATCGCGTCCGCCGCGTCCACCGCGCGCAGGTGCGCCGTCGGTGCGCGCGGGGATGATCTGCAGCCGCCGCTCTGTGCCCTCGCCTTCGGAGCGGGTGCTCACACCGCTGAACTGCGCGAGCGCCACGTGCACCACGCGTCGGTCGCGGGCCGACATGGGCTCGAGCGTGATGATCTTCCCGAGCTGGGAAGCCCGCTTGGCTTCACGCTTTGCCATGGCGATGAGACCGTTGTCGTGTCGCTCGCGGTAGTTGCCGGAGTCGAGCACGATGTGGCGGCGATCGTCAGGATCGCGGTTGATGATCTTGTTCACGAGGAACTGCAGGGCTTCGAGGGTCATGCCCTTCTTGCCGATGGCACGGCCTGCATCTTCGCCCGAGATGTCGAGCACGACCGTCTCGTCGTCCTCGCGGATCGACACGCGCGCATCGAGCTCCATCCGGTCGAGAATACCCTGCGTCACGCGCCTGGCGTCTTCGGCCTTGAGATCGTCCACGCGCTCTGTGCGCCGTGGGCTTCTCTCGTCGTCATCTACGAACAGCGCCCCATCCATGTTGTGTCTACGCTCGTCCACGACCTGTCCTCCCAGGTGACGCAGAGCTTTCGCTCGTCGGCTCTCCGCCTGATGGCGAGCCCGGTTCGCTGGTCGCGAGCCGGTACTCGATGAAACGCTGTTGGCCAATGCTCAGCACCGAGTTGGTGAACATGTAGAGGCATAGGCCAGACGGCAGAAACAGCATGAATGCCGTGATCATCGTCGGCATCATGTAGAGCATCATCTTCGCTTGCGCGGGATCCATGGTGCTCGGCGTGATCTTCTGCTGCACCCACATCAGCACGCCGAGGGCCAGGGGCAGCACGTAGTACGGGTCTGGAGCGGCCAAGTCGCTCCAGAAGCCGAAGAACGGTCGCCGAAACAGCTCGACGTTGCTCGACAGCGACATGTACAGCGCCCACCAGATCGGAAGCTGCAAGAGCTGAGGCAGACACCCGCCGAGCGGGTTGATCTTGTGCTTTCGGTAGAGCTCCATCATCGCCGCGCCCTTCTTCTCGCGGTCGTCGGCGAAGCGTTCGTTCAGCGCGTCGATCTCGGGCTTGAGCTTGCGCATCGCAGCCATCGACTCGAAGCTCTTGGCGGTGAGCGGGTAGAGCACGAGCTTGACGGCGAGCGTGAGCAGGATGATGGCGAGGCCCCAATTGCCCACGAAGCCGTGGATGGCCGCGAGCATGGCGACCAGGCCCTGGGCTATCGCGTCGATGCCGGGCAAGCCCCCGACGAACGACGCGGCGGTGAGCCCATGGCCCGCTTGCGCCAACAGGTCGGGTGACTTGGGGCCGAGGTACGCGATCGTGCGGAAGGTTTGGGCCGCGCCCTGCGCGAGCTTTTGCGTTGGATAGCTGAGGGTCAGCGTGAGCAGGGAGCCCTCAGGATCCTCCACCGTGCCACCGCGATCGTCCCCACCGAGCGTGCAGCTCTCGAAGCTCGCACCGTCGGCCGCGTAGGCTTGGGTGAAGTAGACGTTGTCGAGGGCGCCGAAGATGACATCCTTCTCGAAGCGCGGCTTGTCTTCGATGACGTCGGGCCGATCGAAGCGCTCGGGTGCGCCCGTGCGGGTGCACATGGCACCTGCCATCAAGGGCGAGCGCCCTCCGAGCATGCCACCGCCCTCGTCGGCGCGTTTGACGTAGTGATAGCCCGCGACCCTTACCGACACTTCCTGGGCGCTCTTTCCGTGGTTGTGAACGCGCACCGTAGACCAGAGCTGAAAGGGGCCGCGTCCAACCTCGAGCTTGCGCACGATCGTGAGCTTGTCCGTGCGCAGGGTGAAGCGTGCGGCGGCGTTACTGATGCGCTCGGCTTCCCACACCACGTCGCCCGGCACGTCGGCGCCATCGACCTGCACGCTGAACGGGCGGAAGGTGGGCCGATCCGTGGTGACGAGATCGATCTGCTGCTCGTTGAGCTGATAGCGCGGGTCCTTCAGGCGATAGCTGGTGAGGCCCAGGTTGCGCGTGTCGAAGGTGGCGCTGAAGTCGTCGGTTTCGAGCGTGACGAGCTCGCCCTTGAGCGCGGGTGCGTCGAGCGGCGTCGCGCGCCCGTGAGCGTTCACCGCGTCGTGGCTCGCGGCTCGGGTACGGCTCTCGCGTTGCGCTGCGCCAGCAGGGCGTTCGTCGAGTGCGTACGACGACATCGTGATCGCGCCTAGCGCGAGCACGAGCAGAACCAGTCGGGCCTTTCCGTTCTTCATCACGACTCCGGATGCGTGCCCACGCCCGGCAGCGCTTTTCGCGGATGCGGGCTGAGGCGGGGAGGGGGCGGGTCGTAGCCGCCTGGGTGAAAGGGGTGGCAGCGCGCGATGCGCTTGATCCCCAGCCAGCTGCCGTGGAGCGCGCCATGGCATCGCACACACTCGGCGGTGTAGCGAGAGCAGCTGGGCTCGAAGCGACAGGACTGACCGATGAGCGGCGAAAGCGTCCATTGATAGACGCGAATCAGCGCGAGGATCACGCGCGCGATCACTTTTCGGCTCCCTGTCGCGGGACGCCGCGGCGAGATGTGGCTGCCACCATGGCCGGGCTAGCAGTGATCATCTCCTCGCGCACCTCGGCATAGCTGTCTGCGCGGCAACCGCGCTTCGCGATCACGACGACGTCGGCTTCCAACGGAAACAGGCTGCGGTTCTGGCGAAACACCTCGCGCACCAATCGCTTGAGACGATTTCTGCGCACCGCGTTGCCAACTTGCTTGGTCACCGTGATGCCCAGCCGAGAGGGCTCGTCGAGGGTGCGACGCGCGATCAGCACCAAGAAGCTGCGCGTGTGCACGCGTCGCCCCTGATCGCTCACGCGACGGAACTCGAACCGCTTGCGCAAACGGTCATGCGCCGACAGGCGCAGCGCGCGCCGCCCGGCAGCGGAGCCTGCGGCTCCTTCCCGCATGGCTGCCCGACTACTTCTGATAGACCGAGACGGCCAGGCGTTGTCGGCCCTTGCGGCGGCGGTTGTTGACGATCCGACGACCATTGGCCGTCTTCATGCGGGCACGGAAGCCATGGGTACGAAGTCGGCTCGTGCGGGAGGGCTGGTAGGTGCGCTTCACGGGGATCCTCCAGCAGCCGGCGCTGTGGCCTCGGCTGCAAGGTTTCTGACCCGAGGCCCGGGGGCGCTCGAGTGAAAGACTGGGTGCCGACCCTGCAGGGGGGCCGGGCGCCGGAAGTTTGCATGGGCCCCTCGGGCTGTCAAGACTCTCGGTCAGGGTGCGAGCAGCCCCGCGTCGAGGAAGCTGAAGTAGCCCTCGGTACCCACGATGACGTGGTCGAGCACGCGGATGCCGAGCAGGCGTCCGGCCTCGATGAGACGGTCGGTCAGCTCCGCGTCCTCTGTGCTCGGGTCTGGCGCGCCGCTCGGGTGGTTGTGAACGAAGATGGCACCCGTTGCGGCTTCCCGCACCAGGGGACGAAACGCGTCGCACGGGGACACGGGACACATGCGGATGCTACCCCGGGCCACGAGGGTGCGGCCGATCAGGCGGTGACGGCTGTCGAGGGCCAGCGCCCAGAAGCACTCTTGCCGTTCGTCAGGCAGCCACGCGGCGAAGGAGCGGTATACGTCCAGGCTCGACCCGATGCGCAGGCCGATCGTCAGGGGCCGCGCGCTCAGTCGACGCCCCAACTCGACTCCCGCCAGCAGCCGCGCTGCTTTCGACGTCCCCACCCCGGGCGAGCGCGCGAGCTGGCCGATACCGCAGCGCGATAGGCCCGAAAGCCCACCGTGCAGGGCGAGGAGCCGCTCGGCCAGGACCGGCGCCGGCTGATCGCGGCTGCCCGTCGACAGCAGCAGGGCCACGATCTCCGTGTCGCTCAGCGCAGCGGGGCCGAGCGCGGCGAGGCGCTCGCGGGGCCCGTGGGGCGGGACGGAGGGGGCAGCGGGGCTCGGGCTCGTCATGACCCGCTCTCAAGCAAGCGCCTTGCCAGCGTCCGCATGCGTGATTTCAAGGAGTTGCGGCGCTCGAATCGGCGAATTTTCCGCCAGCCGCCGTCGGGCCAAGGGCCCCTTGGCGTGACAGGCTCCCGCCCGTGGAGCGTAGGCTGGAGCTCGCGGTGTTTGGTTTCGGCGCAGCCGTCGCCCTGAGCGTGCTGTCGCTCCGCAGTGCCGCATCGCTCGCCGCGAATACGCCGGAGCTCGCAACTGTGAAGGTCGACGCCGAGCTAGCCGCCCCGTCTCGGTGGTGGGTGCAACTCGACTCGCCGCTTGCTGGGCCGCCCCTCGCCCACTCGAATGGCCTCACCTATCTGCTGTCGGAGAAGGGGGCCCTGCTCGGAGTCGACACCGAAGGACGCGTACGCAGTCGAGCGCGTCTCGCTTCGCAGCCCGTGGGTGCACCGCTCGAAGCGGCCGATGGGGGACTGTGGGTGGCGAGCTGCGATGGTATGCTGAGCCTGCTCGACGCGAGCGGTCGCTTGCAGACCCAGCGTCGCGTCGGTT
>CAYNOM010000121.1:0-3498 GCA_964398415.1 uncultured Polyangiales bacterium
CAGTTCGCGATCACCATCGCCATCTCGACGATGCTCTCGGCCTTCGTGTCGCTCACGCTCAGCCCCGCGCTAGCGGGGGTGCTCTTGCGCGGGCACGACCAGAAGCCAGACCTGCTTACGCGCCTCATCGATCGCGTGTTCGGCCGTGTGCTGTTTGCGCCCTTCAACCGCTTCTTCGAGGCGAGCGCAGCGCGCTACGTGCAGCTCGTCAAGCGCACCTTCCGCGTGAGCGCGGTCGCGCTCGCTGTCTACGGCGGCCTGCTCGGGCTCACCTGGCTCGGCTTCGAGGAAGTTCCGCGTGGCTTCGTCCCGATGCAGGACAAGTACTACGTGGTGGGCATCGCACAGCTCCCGCCCGCGTCGTCCCTCGACCGCACGGAGGAGGTGCTGCGTCGCGTGTCGGAGATCGCGCTCGACGAGCCTGGCATCGAGAGCGTCGTCGCCTTCCCCGGCCTTTCGATCAACGGCTTCATGAATGCGCCCAACGCGGGCGTGTTCTTCGCCATGCTCGACCCCTTCGAGGCGCGAACGGCCGAGCACCTCTCGGCGCAGGCCATCACGGCGCGCCTGCAGCAGAAGATGGGGGCGTTCACCGAAGGCTTCGTTGGCGTCTTTCCGCCACCGCCCGTGCCGGGTCTCGGTGCGCTCGGCGGGTTCAAGATGCAAATCGAAGACCGCGCGGGTCATGGCCCCGAGGCGCTCTACGCCGCCATGCAAGCGCTGATGGGCCGCGCCGCGCAGGAGCCCGCTCTCGCCGGCATGTTGTCGAGCTTCGACATCAACGTCCCTCAACTCACGCTCGACGTCGACCGCGAGCGCGCCAAGGCGCTCGGGATCCCGCTCCACGAGATCTTCGACGCGCTGCAGATCCACCTCGGCTCGTTGTACGTGAACGACTTCAACCGCTTCGGGCGCACGTACCGCGTGAACATGCAGGCCGATGCCGCGTTCCGATCGAACCCCGAGGACATCGGTCGGCTCAAGGTGCGAAACGACCGCGGCCAGCTCGCTTCGCTCGGCTCGCTCGTGCGCGCCGAGACGAGCTTCGGCCCGGATCGCGCCATGCGCTACAACGGCTACCCGTCTGCCGACGTCAGCGGCGGTCCCGCATCCGGGTTCAGCACCGGTCAGGCCGTCGCGACGATGGAACGACTCGCGAGCGAGGTGCTTCCGTCCGGCATGAGCTTCGAGTGGACCGAGCTCACGCTGCAGGAAAAGCAGGCCGGTAGCGCGGGCGCGTGGGTGTTCCCGCTCGCCGTGCTGCTCGCCTACCTGATCCTCGCCGCGCAATACAACAGCTGGACGCTGCCGCTCGCAGTGCTCCTGATCGTCCCGCTCGCGCTGCTCAGCGCCATCTTCGGCGTGTGGCTCATGGGTGGCGCGAACGACATCTTCACGCAGATAGGCTTCGTGGTGCTCGTGGGCCTCGCGGCAAAGAACGCGATCCTCATCGTCGAGTTCGCGCGCGAACAGGAGCACGCAGGCAAGGACACGTGGGCTGCGGCTCTCGAGGCCTGTCGTCTCCGCCTGCGGCCGATCTTGATGACCTCTCTCGCCTTCATCATGGGCGTGGTTCCACTCGCCTTCGCGAGCGGCGCTGGCGCCGAGATGCGACGGGCCATGGGCGTCGCCGTGCTGTTCGGCATGCTCGGCGTGACGCTCTTCGGGCTCGTGCTCACGCCCGTGTTCTACGTGGTGATTCGCAAGATCACCGACCGCCTCTCCGCGCTGCATCCGCGACCGCAGCTCGCGTCCGCCGCCACGCTGCTCCTCGCGTTCTGCATGCTGGCGGGAGCGGGACACGCATCGGCCCAGCGAGGTCGCGTCGTCGAGCTCTCGCTCAAGGACGCGCTCGCGCTCTCGCTGAAGAACAACCTCGCGCTCGCGCAAGCCTCGCTGTCGAGCGACATCGCGGCCACGCAGGTCTCTGGCGCCCGCTCGGCCTTCGATCCCGTGCTCAATGGCCGCGCCGAGTACGTGAGCGACCGGCAACCGCCGCGCGTGTTCGCGGGGCCCACCGGCCTCGACAGCGCCACCCTCGAAGCGAGCCTGCGCCAGAGGACACCTTGGGGCACGGAGTACGAGGTTGGGTACGCCCTCGATCACATCGAGCCCTTCGGCCCCTTCGTGCAAGAGGACGCCACCTACGGCGCACGCGTTCGCGTCGGCCTGCGCCAACCTCTTTTGCGCGGCGCCTGGGGCATCCCCGAGCGCAGCGCGATCGAGTCCGCGGACCGCTCGGAGCACATCGCCGAGGCGCAGCTCGAGAGCGAGACCAACGTCATCCTGCTCGAAACCGCCCAGGCCTACTTCCGACTCGTGCGCGCGCGCGAGGCGCTGGGCGTGGTGCGCGACTCGCGCAAGCTCGCGGGCGAGCTCGTCACGCAGACCCGCGCGCAGGTCGACGCCGGCACCCTCGAACGCATCGAGCTCACGCAGGCCGAGGCGGGCCTCGCGCTGCGCGAAGAGACGGTGATCCTCGCCGAGACCGAGCTCGCAAACGCAGAAGACGCGCTCGCCCGCCTGATCTTGCTCGACGAGCAAGAGGTCTTCGGAGCCGAGCTCGTGCCGACCGACGGCCTGCACAAAGACATCACCGAGGTCTCCCTCGACCCACACCTCGCGACAGCGCGCGAGCACCGCCCCGAGCTGTCCGCCATGCAGCTCGTGGTCCGCAACGAACAGGCGGCCGTGCGCGTGGCGAAGAACGAGACGCTCCCCGATCTCGCGCTCGCCGGATCGTTCGCCGTTGCGACCGCCGACACCTCGTTCGAGGGCGCCCAGGAGGAGCTCGGCTCGAGCATCGACGATCAATATCGCTGGTCTGTGGGCGTCACCTTCTCGCACCCGCTCGGCAACCGCGCCGCACAGAGCAAGCGCAAGGCCGCAGAGCTGTCGCTGCAGCGCGCCGAGACAGCCCTCGCCGACGCGCGCCTCGCGGTCGAGCAGGACGTGCGTGGCGCGGTGCGGGCCGTGAACGCGAGCGTGAAGCGCATCGAAGCGACACGCCGCGCGGAGCAGCTCGCCGAACAGCAGCTCGCCGCCGAGCGCCTGCGCCTGGAAGCCGGATTGAGCACGTCCTTCGAGGTGCTTCGCCTCGAGACCGACCTGGTCGCCGCCCGCAACGCGCGCATCCGCGCGACGACGGACTACACGGTGAGGACGCTCGACCTGGAACGGGCGGTAGGCCGCCTCGGCGAGCGCGTCGCAGACGCCAACGGGTGAGGCCCGGTGACGCCCGTGAAGCGGTGTTTGGGCATTCGTGATTTGCAGGCGCACCACAGCTGCCGGGGGCTACCTCACGGATGTGCCGGATGCTGATCAGATCTTGCTTGGACTCTCCGACATCGCCAACCGGTTCCTTCCGCTGGCGGTAGCGTGGCATGTCGCGCTTCTGGTCGTCCTCCTCGCTCTCGCGAAGGGCTATCGTCCGAGTCGCCGCACGGCATGCCTGTCGTTCGCCGCCCCCGTTCTTTCGGTGAGCGCCTTGGCCTGGCT
>CAYNOM010000121.1:3598-12370 GCA_964398415.1 uncultured Polyangiales bacterium
CTGGGCGTCTGGCTCGACGCCGGCCTCCTGCTCGCCGCCCTCGCCTTGCTCCTCGGGTGCTTTCGTCCCCGGGGCGGGACGCCACAACGCCCGTGGCGTGGGCGCTCAACTTGCTGACAACGCCGCACGAGCACGCTGCGCGGCCTCGAAGCGCTTCTCCACGGCATCCCAGTGCACGTTGGCGAAGAACGCGTCGATGTACTTGGCCGCCGCAGCACCGTAGTCCATCTGGTAGGCGTGCTCGTACATGTCCATCACGAGCAGCGGCACACTGAGCGCGAGCGCCTGGGTGTGATTGCCCGACCAGCACGTACGCAGCGCTCCGGTGTCGAGCTCGTAGCCGAGAATCACCCAGCCGCTCCCACCGCCGAGGCCCATGCCGGTGAGCTTGAAGTGCTCTTCCCAGCGGCCGCTCGAACCGTACGCATCGCGCAGCGCCTGTTCGATGCTTCCGGCACGCTTTCCACCGTCCCCGAGGTTTTCGAAGTACTGCTCGTGCAAGAGCTTGGAGCCGCGGAACATGAGCTCCCGCTCGCGCAGCGCGGCGACCACGAACGGCGGCGTGTCCTTCGTGATGGAGGCGAGCTCCTTTTCGACGCCGTTCAGGTTCTTCACGGCACCCGAGTAGTTGTTGTCGTAGTGAGAGCGCATCATCCGCTCGGACAAACCGTTGAGCTTCGCCGGGTCGAACGGCAGAGGGCGCACGACGTTTTCTCCTCGTAGAGCTTGGGCTGCCATGGACATTTCCTTGCGCGGTGGGGGTTCAGAACGTGGCGCTTTCACAGCTGGCGTCGTCGCGAGCCCGTGCGTCGTGCAACCGCCGAGCGTCGCGAGCCCCAGCGTCACGAGCGCGCTCCTTCGACTCACGCGGACATCGGTCATCGCTCTCTCCTCAGCAGGGCAGCGTGCACGATACGGCTACCGCACCTGTATGTCGACCGAACGAGCCATCGCCGGCGCGGCACGTAATCGAGCGCCTACCCCCGCGTCTGCTTGTGAAAGACCACGGAGGAACCATGTCCAAGATCCATCATCTGCACCGCGCCCTGCTCGCCTTCTCCCTCGCTGCCCCGGCCATCACCGCGTCGGTCCCCGTCACGGGCCACGCGGATGCCCCCGGTGCCACGCGTGACATCGAGATCGTCGTGCAGGGCGGCTACAAGCCGAATCGAATCGAGGTCCGCGCAGGGGAGCGCGTGCGCCTCAAGTTCCTGCGCCAGGAGCACGGCGCCTGCTCGCGCGAGGTCGTTTTCCCGGCGCTCGGCATTCGCCGCGAGCTGCCCGCCTTTCAGACCGTGATCGTAGAGCTGCCCGCACTCGCAGCGGGCGAGTACGAGATCACGTGCGGCATGAACATGATCCGCGGCACGCTGGTCGTGAAGGCCGCCTGACGGAAACCTCTGCGGTGCGAAGACGGCGTGCCGATTCGCCTACGCGACGTGGCACGCGTGTAGCTCGGCCCAGAGATTCGGCGCGGCTCAGCCGACTACAACGCGCGCCGCGGTTGGAGCACAGAGCGAGTACCCTGGGTTGAGCTCACTCCGCAACGTGGAGCTCGCCCATCATGCCACGCTCCGCGTGCTCGAGGATATGGCAGTGGAACATCCAGGTACCCGGGTGATCCTCGAGGCGCATGCGGATGCGCACGGTGGTCAGCGCGGGAACGTTGAGGGTGTCGCGCCACTCGAGGATCGGCTTGCCCATGGCGTCCGACACGACCTGGAAGCGAAAGCCGTGCAAGTGGAACGGATGATCCATCTGTGTGGTGTTCTCGAGAGACCACTCTTCCACGGCGTCGAGCTTGGCCTCAAACGGTGTGATGTCTGGATAGGTCGCGCCATTGAGCGAAAACACGGGCCCCATGACCTCTGCAGACGCGCCGCCATGCCCCGCATGTGCGCCCGCGCCATGCTCCGATTCTTCGAGTGTGATGGTTCGCGTCACCGTCGCTTCTGGCAGTGCAACCACCGAAGCGAGCGTCTCGGGTACCGACATCGCAGCCACAGCGTCGCCCCGAGTGCGCAGCGTGAAGACCCTCGCGTCCGGCGCCCGACCCGTTCCGTGGCCTCGCTCGTAGGCGAGCGTGCTGAAAGCCCGCGAGACGTCGACTTGCTGCCCCGCGTGGACGAGCACGTCCGCGCGCTGGCCCGGAACGAGCATGATCTCGGTGACCTTGCGAGGCGCGTTGAAGCGGCCGCCGTCGGAGCCGATCCATACGAGCGTGTCGTCCCCAAACGCGAGGCGGAAGTAGCGGGCGTTGGCCGCGTTGACGAAGCGAAAGCGATGGAGCCCATTGGGCGCAGCGTCCGCGATCGGATGCGCACGACCGTTCACGAGGATCAAGTTCCCCTGACGTCCGACCATCGCTTCTTCGACGCTGAAGGGTGCGAGCTGGAAGCTCTCGTCGACGAGCAGGTCATCGAGCACCACGACGCGGTCGGTCGTGGTCGCGGGCTCAGCGCTGTCGCGCACCACGATGGCGCCGTACAGACCGCGCTCGACTTGCTCGTCGGAGCGCACGTGCGGGTGGTACCAGAACGTGCCGGCATCCGTGACCTTGAACTCGTAGGTGAACGTGGCACCGGGCTCGATGGGCTTCTGCAGCGCGGGCACGCCATCCATCGCAGCGGGCAACCGCAGCCCGTGCCAGTGCACGGTGGTCGCCTCAGGCAGTGAGTTCGTGACACGCACGCGCACGGTGTCACCGACTTTCGCTTCGATCGTCGGGCCGGGGAGCGTGCCCCCGTACGTCCACATGCGCACCTTCTTACCCGGCACGACCTCCACATCGGCCTGCTTGGCCTCGAGCGTCACCTCGACCACGTCGGGAGCCGCATCGAGATCGGCTGCTGTGGTGGTGTCGAATCGCCCTTCGGTCGGAGGCTGCTCGAGGACCTCCGGCACAGGCGCTCCTGTGTGTCCGCCATCACTGTCGTGCCCGCCATGCGTGCTGCTGTCCGCATCGTCGTGGTCAGCGCCGTGTGCCCCGTGGTCCATGCATGCCGCGAGCATGGCTGCCGCACCGGCTAAAACGAAGGTTGCGATCCGCATCGTGACTCCTACGTGGTGGCCTTCAACCTAGCGCGCCAGGCACGGGGGTGCATGCACGGCCCGGACCCAGCGCGCAGCACTGTAATGGCCCGTGGCCGAGGCCGTCTTCTAGGCGAGTAAATCGCGGCTGGCGAGTACGAGTACCACCGTGGCATGAAGATGACTCGCGGAACGCTAGTCGTCGTCGGCCACGCACAGCATTGAGGAGCGGCACATGGAGCGAAGCGAGATCGTCGAAAAGCTGGTCGGAAACCACCGAGACTTCCTCGCCTTCCTTCAGAGCAAGGTGGGCAGTCGCGCGCTCGCCGAAGACATTCTCCAAGACGCGTTCATCCGCAGCCTCGACAAAGTCGGGACAATTCGTGAGGAGGAGTCGGCCACCCGCTGGTTCTATCGCGTGCTCCGGAACGCAGTCATCGACCACGCGCGGCGCAACGCCTCGGTGAACCGCAGGCTCGAGACCTTCGCACACGAGCTCGAAGCGGAGGGTGACGACTCCGCGACGCTCAGTCAGGTCTGCCAGTGCGTGACGCGCCTCGCCGACACGCTCAAGCCCGAATACGCCGAAGCCGTGCGTCGCATCGAGGTCGAGGGCATGAGCGTGAAAGACTTCGCTCAGCATGCGGGCATCAGCGCAAGCAACGCTGGCGTTCGCATTTTCCGCGCGCGCGAGGCTCTGCGGCAACAGGTGGCCCGCTCGTGCGGCACCTGCGCCGAGCACGGCTGCGTGGATTGTACCTGCGGTTCCAGTTGTTCGAGTTGAGCGGACTCATGACCGATCGCGAAGGCGGTAACCAACCCCCGGTTCGGTCACGAGGAGCTTGGGTCTCGACGGATCGGCTTCCACTTTCTTGCGCAACTCAGCCATGTGGACCCGAACGTAATGTGTCTGCGTGGCGTACGAAGGGCCCCAGACCTCCTTCAGGATCTGTCGATGCGTGAGCACCTTGCCCGCATGTTGAGCGAATAGAAGGAGGAGCTTGTACTCGATCGGCGTGAGGCGAAGCTCCTCGCGGCCACGGAACACCTCACGACGAACGAGGTCGATTTTTAGGTCACCGAATTCATACGCCTGCGCCTGCGGTGCACCGCTCGCGGCCTGGGCGTGGCGCAACGCAACGCGCATCCGCGCGAGCAGCTCGTTCACGCCGAAGGGCTTGGTCAAGTAATCATCGGCTCCGGCGTCCAGCGCGGCGACCTTGTCGTCCTCTCGGCCGCGCGCCGACAGCACGATGACCGGGACGCGGCTCCACTCCCGGAACTGGCGAGTGAGATCGATGCCATCCGCGTCCGGCAACCCAAGGTCCAAGAGGATCAGGTCGGGGTTGTGGCTGGTCATCATTTGCACCGCTTCGGACGCTCGCTCGGCCTCCAGCAGGCGGTATCCCCGAGACTTGAGCGTGGCGCGGATGAACTTCCGCATCTCGGGTTCGTCCTCGACGACCAGCACCAGGGCGGAGATGTTGCTCATGGTCCGGTTCCTTCTAGCGGTTCGGGACCTTCCATGCTCGGCAACACGACGCGAAAGATCGCCCCACCTGAAGCCCGATTCTCGGCAGAGATCGTACCGCCATGGGCCTCGACGATCCCCTTGCAGATCGGAAGCCCCAGTCCGGCCCCGGACACGCCCACGTGCGGACCGCGGAAGAATTTGTCGAAGATCTTGGTCTCGGCACCGTGGGGGATCCCAGGACCGTGATCGATGACGTCGATGCTGACGAGCTGTCCCTCGCTGCGCCCACGCACCTCGATCGGCGCATCGGGCGGCGTGTACTTGTCCGCATTCTCCAGGAGGTTCACGAAGAGCTGTTCGAAGAGCACCGGATCGACGTACACGAGAGGGACGTCCGACCCGATATCGACGACGACCGCCCGCCGCTCGAGACGCTCCTCGAGACGCGTCAACGCCGAGCTTACGATCTCGTCGAGTGGCACCCAGTCTCTCTTGAGCGAGACGCCTCCCGACTCGAGCCTCGTCATGTCCAGCAGGTTACCCACCAGCCGCTCCAGGCGCGTGGCCTCTCCGATGATCGACACAACGAGCTCTGCGCGCGTATCGGGTGAAAGGTCCTCGTCGCGAATCGCCGTGGCCGCTCCCGTGATTGTCGCAAGCGGCGTCCGCAGGTCGTGCGACACGGCAGACAGAAGCGACGCGCGCATCTCCTCGGTCCGCGCCCTCAGAGCGGACCCTTTCGCCTCTTCGGAGAGGCGTAGTCGTTCAAGCGCAGCGGCCGTCTGCCGAGAGAACAACTCGAGAAACGCACGCTGGTCGGATCGGAACAAGAGCTCGCCTTCAGGAAGCAACGCCAAGACACCGAGCCGCGATTGCCCCATGCGCAGCGGCACGCAGAGAGCGCGGGAGCCCTGGAGCGTTTCGGTTCCCAGGCCGGCGGGCTGGTCGTGTTCGTAGCTCCACTTCGCGACACCCAGGTCTTTGGCATCGAGCACCAAGCCGCTCGCTGAGGTGGCGAGTGTGTGAACTGCACCGTCGCCATCCACGGCAAGGATCGCGGCCCGAGCCGAGAAGATCTCCTGAGCATGATCCGCGGCAACCCGAGCCACCTCGTCGATCGTATCGGCCGCACCCAGATCTCGAGTGAGCGCGTACAGAGCCGCGGTCCGCTCCTCTCGTTCCAACGCGTCCTGCTCCTGCCGCCGAAGCCGACCTACCAGCTCGCTGATCGCCATGCCGACGCCGAACATCATCGCAAAGGTGAGGAAGTAGTTGCGGTCCTCGACGGTGAACGTGTGGAACGGCGGGACGAAGAAGAAGTCGTAGGCGGCGACGCTCAAAGCCGCAGCGAGCAGCGCGGGACCGCGCCCGAACGACGCCGCCGAGATCATCACGGACAGCAAGAAGAGCATCACGAGATCGGGAAGCTGGAAGGTCGCGCGCAGCAGCGCGGCGGTGCCCATCGCGACGAGCACGACGGCCGCACTCGCGACGTAGTGGCGCGGGGGAGAGCGGCGGGCGCTGACTGGGGTCGGACGCATTCCTGAGTCGACCGTGTCGTCTCCGTTGATGACGTGCACGTCGATGTCGCCGCTGCCTCGAACCACCTCGTCGAGGAGCGACCCTCTCAGGCGATCCCGAAAGCGTGAGTGCGTGGGCTTTCCGATGATGATGCGGGTGACGTTGTGTTTGCGCGCGTAGTGCAAGATCGCGTCGGGGACGCTCGACCCCATGAGGCGCGTCACCGTACCGCCAAGGGTTTCTGCCACCCGCAGGTGAACCTCGAGCCGCTCGCGATCACTCTCGCTCATCGTGGCGACGCCGGAAGGCTCGACGTACGCAGCCACCCAGGGGCACCTGAGGCCCGCCCCCATCCGCGCGGCAGCCCGGATGAGTCGCCCGGAGCTCGGCGCCGGACCCACGCACACAAGAATGCGCTCGCCAGCGGGCCAGGTGGCGGCCACCCCTTGCTGTTCTCGGAACTCGCGGACGTCTTCGTCGACGTGCTGGGCCGTCCGTCGCAGCGCGAGCTCGCGGAGCGCCAGCAGGTTTCCGCGCTGGAAGAAGTGCTCCGCCGCGCGCCGAGCCTGTTCCGGCAAGTAGACCTTGCCCTCCTTCAGGCGCTGCAGCAGCTCCTCGGGCGCGATGTCCACCAGCTCGATCGCGTCAGCCCGATCGACGACGGAATCTGGGACCGTTTCACGAACCTGCACGCGCGTGATCTGGGCGATGACGTCATTCAGGCTTTCGATGTGTTGCACGTTCATCGTCGAGAACACGTCGATACCGGCATCGAGGATCTCCCCGATGTCTTGCCAGCGCTTGGGATGCCGCGAGCCGGGCGCGTTCGTATGGGCGAGCTCGTCGACGAGCAGCAGCTGGGGTTTGCGCGAAAGCGCAGCGT
This sequence comes from uncultured Polyangiales bacterium, assembly GCA_964398415.1. Taxonomy (GTDB): domain Bacteria; phylum Myxococcota_A; class Polyangia; order Polyangiales; family DASUME01; genus DASUME01. The sequence continues at coordinate 10,507 of CAYNOM010000121.1, forward strand.
CGAGATCGAGCTCCTCGAGCACACGCCCGCGGTACTCGACCTTGCGCCGCGGCAAGAGCTCGAGGCCGAGAACGAGCGAGGCTGTCTCTTGCCGGCGATGTGTCTCGACGAGCCCGACCACCACATCCAGCTTCCGTTCGGCCACCAGGTCGCGCGCCACCTGAAGCATGCGGTACGTCTTGCCGACCCCTGGCGCGAAGCCAAAGAAGATCTTCAGCTTTCCTCGGCGCTCGCGAGCATCCTCCTCCTGCAGACGTCGCAACAGCGCGTCGGGATCGGGTCTGGCGGGCGGCTCACTCATCGGCTCGGTCCTGTGCGTGCGTAGAGTTAGGCCCCGCCGTCGGCCAGCCCGTCAAGGGCTAGGTTCAGCCGAAGGACGTTCACTCTCGGTTCGCCGAGGATGCCGAAGGTGCGCCCCTCCACGTGCTGCTCGACGAGCGTGCGAAGCTGGTCTTCGGAGAGGCCCCGCGCTCGAGCAACTCGAGCGATCTGGAACAGAGCCGCCGCGGAGGAGATGTGGGGATCGAGCCCGCTGCCAGAGGCGGTGACCAAGTCGACGGGCACGGGCTGCACCCCGTGCTCGGGGTGCGCGGCGCGAAGCGCGGCGACTCGGTCTCGTACGGCGGAGCGGAGCGCGGGGTTCGAGGGACCAAGGTTCGATCCCGTCGACGCCCGCGCATCGTACGCGTGGCGACTCGTCGCCGATGGCCTTCCCCAAAAGTAGCGAGGCTCGTCGAAGGCTTGGCCGATCAGGGCGGACCCTACAATGCGCCCGTCACGTTCGAGCAAGCTTCCATTCGCCTGCTCCGGGAAGGCGACCTGCGCCACCCCGGTCACCGCCATGGGATAGGCGATGCCCGTGATCAGCGTGAAGACCCCGAGGAGCACCGCTGCCGGACGAAGGCTGCCGATCATGTTCATCACCTTTCAGCTCACCCCCATCGCCGTCAGCGCGACGTCGATGAGCTTGATGCAGGGAAATGGCAGCAGGAGACCACCGAGGCCGTAGACGAGGACATTTCTGCGGAGGAGCACCGGAGCCGGCGCCGGCCGGTAGCGGATGCCCCGGAGGGCAAGGGGGATGAGCGCGACGATGATGAGCGCATTGAAGATCACCGCGCTGAGAACGGCCGTGGTCGGCGAGTGCAGGCCCATGACGTTGAGCGCGCCGAGCGCCGGATACGTAGCGACGAACGCGGCTGGGATGATCGCGAAGTACTTGGCGAGGTCATTGGCGATGCTGAACGTCGTCAGCGACCCGCGCGTCATGAGCATCTGCTTGCCGATCTCGACGATGGACAGGAGCTTGGTCGGGTTCGAGTCGAGATCGACCATGTTCCCCGCTTCCTTCGCGGCCTGCGTGCCGCTGTTCATGGCGACCGCCACGTCAGCCTGGGCGAGCGCGGGCGCGTCGTTCGTCCCGTCGCCCGTCATGGCGACGAGGTGCCCCTTCTGCTGGTAGTCGCGAATCATCGCGAGCTTCGCTTCTGGGGTGGCTTCGGCGAGGAAGTCGTCGACGCCCGCCTCCGCAGCGATCGCTGCAGCGGTGAGCGGGTTGTCGCCCGTGATCATCACGGTCTTGATCCCTATCCGGCGCATCTCTGCGAAGCGCTCCCGAATCCCGCCCTTCACGATGTCCTTGAGTTGGACGACCCCGAGCACACGCGCGCCATCCGCGACCACGAGCGGCGTTGCTCCCTGCTTCGCCACCTCCTCGACGAGCGCTCGAACCTGGGCCGGAAACGTGCCTCCCTTCTCCTCGACGAAGCGAACGATCGCGTCAGTCGCACCCTTACGGATCTGCCTCCCATCGAGATCGACCCCGCTCATCCGCGTCTGTGCGGTGAACGGCACGAACGTGGCA
>CAYNOM010000122.1:0-12351 GCA_964398415.1 uncultured Polyangiales bacterium
TCCGACGAACGCTTCGATCCGATAGGGACCGAGCCAGCTCAGCCACGGCGTGTCGAAGCCATCCGTCTGCATGCGTCGAAAGCCCAGCTTGGGAAAGGGGCGCGCGCTGTTGGTAAGGCTCAGATTGCCGACACTCGCAGGGCCCCATATTGGCGCGACGTAGCCCGCGTAGATGTCGTAACTGCCCAGCCGCAACGCCGCGATGGACTGGTCGGGCTGCACGTCCGAGCCCAACTGCGGCGAGCGGTAGCTGCCACCCAGTTGGATGAAGCCTCTCTTACCTTGAGCAAAGAGCTGGCCCTCGACATCCACGGCCCCGCGTGGCCCGGCCTCGAACTTGCGCAGGGCGGCTGGTGCGGTAGTGGCCCCCGCCTCGAGCTGTCCGCCGAGAGAACGCCCTGCCGCAACAGCGCGGGAGGCCACCCGCGCGGCCGCGCGACGCACGTACAGAGGAGCGCGCGACACACCGTGGCCATCCAGCTCTTCGAGCTGACTCCACGCGAGCGGCCAGCTCAACGTCGGTCCTTCGAGGAGCCCGAATGCCGCGAGCACCTGCACATCTTGCCGCAGCTGCTCGTCGTCGCCTTGCGCCCACGGAGAGGCCACAGCAACGCTCGGACGTTGGAGCGCCACGAGCAGAACCCAAAGCAGAAAGGAGACGGCCCTCATTGGTTGGTGCGCTACACCCACGCCTCTACCCTTCGCCCCTGCGCGTCACGTCCCGACCGAGCAGGAGCACGGCGAGCGGCACGAACACCGAGAGCGCGATGAACAGATCGTCGATCCAGTCTGGAAGCAGCGCCCCCCTGAACGCGACGGCCAGGCACATCGCCACGAGCCAGGGCCCCGCGCGGTGAAACGCCGACAGCGCAAAGCCGCCCATGCCCAAGACGAACGCGTCGCTGAGCAGCACCTCGGACGCCGAAAGCTGGGCCAAGTGTCCCGCCACGCGCTGCAAGAAGCTCATGGCGAGCGTGCCGATGCAGATCTGCGCGATGCGCGCGTTGACGAGGTTGAAGGGGCCCTTCCTGCGCCACCACGCGACCACACCCACCATCAGCATGAGCACCACGGCGCCCACCAAGGCGAGACGTGAGGTGGAGGGCTGAAAGCTCGGCATGAGCAGGCGGTGCAGAAACAGGGCGAGCGTCATGGCCAGCACCGCCGCCGAAAGGGCGATCAACGCCCGCGAGCGCGCCTTCGCTCCAAACTGCACATCTCGGTCGCGTTCGAGCTTCTGCAGGCGCGAGGCTCGCGTCGCGCTCTCGCGTCGCTTCGACTCGACGAGTGACAAAAGGGCGGGGTCGGGATGGGTCAGGGCAGAGAGCAGCGCTGAGGCGGCGTCGACGTGATCGCGCTCCAGCTCGAAGCGAATCATCACCTCGAGACACTCGTCGAGACCACGGCGGGCGTCGGGATGCTCCGACCACACCCTCAGGGCCTGCTCGAACGCGAAGCGCGTCTCGGTGAACAGGGCCTCCGTGCGTGCGTAGTCAGCCGCGCTGCCCGTACGCGCCAGGGTGCGCAAGAGCTCGAGGCGCTCGCGTGCGGAGCTGACGAGCAGGGTGGCGCTTCGATGCTCGCGAAAGCGCACGATCGCGTCGCGCAGTGAGGTCACGCTCTCGAAACGCGCCTCGGGATCACGCGCGCAGGCGCGGTTCAGGATCCCCGCGAGCTCCTCGGGCACATGGCACTCGTAAGAGTACGGCGCACAGGTGACCGCCGCCGCGATCACTTGCAGGATGCCCTCGCCCGCATGACGGGGTGTGCCGGTGACGGCCTCGTGCAAGGTCGCGCCCAACAAGAACACATCCGAGCGCACGTCCGACAGCCCTTCGGCCATCTCGGGCGCCAAATAGCCCGGCGTGCCCACGAGCTGCGTCACTTGCTCGTCGTCGAGGCGTCGCGCGATGCCCCAGTCGAGCAGGTACACCTCGCCGAAGTCGCCAATCATCACGTTGCTTGGCTTGATGTCGCGGTGCAGCACGCCGCGGCTGTGGGCGAAGGCGCAGGCGTTGCACACGTGCAGAAAGATCTCGAGGTGGCGATCGAGGCTCGCGCGCTCTGCGATCACCGCCTCCCAGGAGCGGCCGCTGATGCGCTTCATCACCACCGCGGGCCCCTCGGCATCGGACACGAGCGCGTGCACAGGCACGATGTTCGGGTGCTCGAGCTGACCGGTAATGACCGCTTCCTGCAGAAGCAGATTCGCCTCGTCGCCCTGCTTCACGAGGACGCGCTTGATCGCCACCTCGCGCGAGAGCACACGCTGCTCTGCGAGCCACACGCTCGCCATGCCGCCGCGTCCGAGCTCGCGCTGCAGCACGTAGTCTGCCTCGGCAGAGTCGCCGAGCCGTGCCGGCGGCAAACGCGAAGGACGCGGCGCAAGCCAGGTGTCGCCAGCACGACCCAAGGTCGCGCGCGCATCATCGCTCTCGCGAATGCCCTGAGCGAGGAGCGTGCTCCGCAGCTGAGCCAGGTCGGACGTATCCATCGCACCAGAGCGTAGTACATGGTCGCGTGACACGGTGGCAGCCGAGAGCGCGATGCGCGCCAAATTGACGACGTCCACCGCGACGCGCGGCTCCGAAACACGCCGACCACTCGCGACAGGACGCGATTTTCAGCCTTCCTCGCCCACCCCGCCGTTGGCACGCACGTTGCTCAAGCGGAGGCGGAGGTAACGAGATGACATCTTATGTTCGCAGCGCCTTGTCCGGTTTCGTGCTTGCGGTCGTCATGCTGCTGGGAGGTGGGCGTGCACATGCCTTGGACCTCCAAGTGGAGGCAGACTTCGCCCCGGGCGTGCAAATCATGTCGCTAGGTGGAGTAGGCTATGCTTCACTGGGATTTTCTTCGGTGCGGCTCGGTGCGCTCTTCTCGGATCGGGTATCGTTGGTATCAGGTGTGCAGTTCCAGCATAGCGGCAGGGACGATTTCACCAGCCGCGGCTTCGGCGTGCCTGTCGAGCTTGCGATCTTCTTGGGCAAGGAACCCCGGCAAGGATTCGTTCCGTCACTGAGGCTCGGCGCTTCTTACCAACAAGCGAGTTACCGTCAGGAGTATGCGCAGGGAGACGGCAGTAAGGTCACCACCAAGCAAGAGTCTCGCGGCTTCGGGGCACGTGCCCTGGCCGGCGCCAACTACTTCTTCACGGAGGGCTTCGGTGTGTCGGTTCAGACGGGGCTCGCTTTCCTCTACAGCGCGAACGAGAGCCGCCCCGAGATGCCCTACGACGACGACGCAAGACAACTCGTGAGTGAGTCGCGCATCGGGCTCGTGCTCCGCACGCGGTGAGCCGGATCGCCGAAACGGGCGCTCACCCTGGCAAGCAGTTGCCCGCAGCGCGCGCATCTGTCAAACGCTCCGCATGTCCCCCAGCTCCCTCGCCCGCGCGCTCGCCGCGGCGCTGATTCTCCTTGGTGCCCAGTCTGCGACCGCGCAACAAGCTGCGCCCCCGACTGCCCCGATCGCACCCGCGCCGCCGCAGACGGCCCCTGCCGCCAACGATATCGTGCGCCTCAACAACGGCGCCGAGTACCGCGGCACCCTCGCCGAGCGGGTACCCGATTCGCACGTGGTGATCCTGACGGTGGTCGGCGACACCCGACGCTTCGAGTGGGCGGAGGTGGCCTACGCGGGGCCGGTCCAAGCCTCCATCGCAAGCCCCGCCGCCCCCGCGCCAAGCGCGCTCGCACCGTCGCCCCAAAGTGCCGATCCCTCCGCGGCGTCGGAAGCCGCTGCGGCCCCTTCGCAAAGCGATACCGTGAGCGTCGACCTGCGCGGATTTCCGGCCGGAGTGACTTGGATGGCCCAGCGCCAGCAGTCGGGCGAAAGGGCACTGGCGCTGTGCATGCCGCCGTGCAAGGCCGAGCTGCCGAAGGGCCCCTACCGACTCGGCCTTCAGATCCCAGGGCGCAAGACCGCGTGGAGCCCGTCCACCTTTGCGCTCGAAGAGCCCGACATTTTCGAGGGCACCTACGACTCGCGTCGCGGCAGTCGCATCGCTGGCGGGGTCGTGCTCGGCGGTTCGCTCGCCACAGCCATCGCGCTGATCGCCGTCGGTGCACAATCCAACCAAACCTGTACCGCGTCGGCGTCCTCCGTATCGTCCGACTGGGGCGACGCTTGCGAGTCGAGCGTGTCCACCCCCTTCATCGCGAGCGGCGTCGTCCTCGGCCTGGTCGGCGTAGTGGTCGGGGCGCTGCTGCTCTCCAAGAAAGACCGTGCCACCATCAGCGCGGCTCGCTCGAAGCACGTCACCTCAGGTGGCCCGCAGGTCGCGCCCTTGGAGCCCTTGGAGCCCTCAGAGCCCTCTTCAGTGCCCACCGAAACACCGAACATCGCGCTCGATCCCAGGACCAAGGCACGCGCATGGCAGTGCCTACCCAGAACCGTCGCGCAGGTGGAGCTGGTCGTGAAGACCGACACCACCGGCAAGCTGGTATTCGTGGCGCCCGACCCTTCGATCGACCGCGACGCCTGGCGTTGCCTCCGCGACGTTCTCGTCGGCACCGAGACCGAGGTTCACCGCAGCACGGTCACGCTAGAGCTCTCGCGCTGACGCTCAGCGCAGGCGCAGCGCGGCCTCGTGCAGACTGCGCGCGTTGAGCCTCAGAGCACCACCCATGGGCGCGGAGCTCGGGAGGCGAGCCGCGCCGAAAGGTGACGAGGGCGCGAGGCACGCGCGCAGGGTCTGCTGCATGCAGGCCTCGTTCTCTGGCACGCAGACCTCGAGCTGCGCGATGTCACCGCCGCACTGTCGGTCTGCACAGGCGTTGTCGTTCGGGGCGCAGCCGGCGTCATCGAGGCAGCACACCGCGTTCTCGTACTCCGCACGGCAGGAGCCGCCCTCGCTCGCGGTGCAACGCAAGAGGCTGCTGTTGGCGCAGTCGTTGAATGCGTCGATGCCGGGGCAGTTTTGTTCCGTGTAGCAGTCCTGGTTCTGGCCGCAGCGCTGCTGACAGGCGCGTAGGTTCTGCTCGGTGAAGCGCAGGCGCCCCTGATAGCGCGGTGGCACCTCGATCTCCTCGCGCGCGCACTCGGGGTAGCTCGGACCTTCCATGCCGGAATCCGCGAAGCACGCATCGATGCCCCGCTGCACGCAGTCGGGATCCTGGTCGACGCAGGCCTGAAAGCCCTGAAGCTCCTGACCGCAACGCTGCTGCACGCACAGGTCGTTCTGGGCCGCGCAGCCCGAAGCCTCTACGCAGCACACCGCATCTTCGTACTCCGTGCGGCAAGCGCCCTCGCGCGGATCGGCCGTGCAGCGCAGGATCTCGGTGTTCGCGCAGGTATCGAAGCTCTCGAGCCCCGGACAGTTTTCGTCGTTGAAGCAGGATTGATCCTCGCCGCAGCGCGCTTGGCAGGCAGAAAACCCCGCGCGCGTCAGCTCGCGCATCCCCCTAAAGGGGCCAGGCACCTGCACGCGATCGCGCGCACAGCTCGACGGGGGCTCTGCCGGGCCGGGCCCGGTCGGGCCGTCGCCGGGTCCAGGCTGCCCATCCGAGTCGCCGGGGCGATCGGGCTCACCGGTGACCGGATCCATGCTGCTGTCCGTGTCACTGCCGCTCTGCCCGTCGTCGCCGTCGGCGGCCGACCCACCGGCGCCATCCACATTGCGCGGATCGACCCCGAAGCGCTCCGCGTCCAATCCGCCGCCCGTACAAGCCGCGAGGCTCAGGCAAGCACACAACAGAACCCAATTCTTTCCCATCGAGAGCCTCCCGGAGGTCGCGGTCAGCTGTCGCGCGACACGGTCCAGCAAGGCTTCTAAACCAAACCCGGCTGTCAGCGTGGTCAAAGGACGTGAGATGTCGCATGGGCTCTCGGGTGCCGCGCGCGCAGGCCCGCGGTTTGCCAGCCACGAGAATGGGATCGATACTGCGCTCCGCAAAGCTCGGGGGTGCCTTCACCTTGCCGGCTGGCGCAAATGTTTCCGTTGGCTACATTAGTACAATTGCGGGTCGCGCCGGCGCGACTCGCCTCAAGACACGGAGAGTGACTCAATGACGATCCCGATTCGCCGCGCTGGCGTGATCGGGGCTGGCGTGATGGGGAGCGGCATCGCCGCCCACTTCGCAAATGCCGGCCTCGAGGTGGTGCTGCTCGACATCGTGCCGCCCAACCTGAAGGACGAGGAGAGGGGCCAGAAGGCCGCTCGCAATCGCTTCGCTCAGGGTGGCTTCGACAAGGCCCTGAAGCAGAAGCCCGCCGCCTTCTTCCACCCGAGCGCCGCGAATCTCGTGCGCGTCGGCAACGTCGAGGACGACCTCGGCCTGCTAGCGAGCTGTGATCTCGTGATCGAGGCGATCATCGAGCAGCTCGACCACAAGCGCGCCCTCTTCGACAAGCTCGAGAAGGTGCTGAACGACAAGTGCATCATCGCCTCCAACACCTCTGGCCTGCGCATCGAGGACATGCTCGAGGGGCGCTCGGCTAGCTTCAAGAAGCGCTTCTGCGTGATGCACTTCTTCAATCCCGTCCGCTACATGAAGCTGCTCGAGCTGGTGGCCGGGCCCGACACCGACCCCAAGGTGTTCGATCTCGTGCGCCGCTTCGGCGAGGACGTGCTCGGCAAGGGCATCGTCTTCGGCAAGGACACGCCGAACTTCGTGGGCAACCGCATCGGCGTGCACGCCATGCTCGCCACCGTGCACCTGATGGTGCAGGAGGGCCTGACGCCGGAGGAGGTCGACGCCATCACGGGCACGCCGCTCGGCCATCCACGCAGCGCCAGCTTCCGCACCGCGGATCTCGTGGGCCTCGACACGTTCTGCCACGTGGCCAAGAACTGCCACGACACGCTGGTGAACGACGAGGAACGCGAGGTCTTCAAGATCCCCGCGTTCATGGAGACGATGCTCGAGCAGCGGCTGTTCGGCGACAAGACGAAGGCCGGCTTCTACAAGAAGCAGGGCAAGGACGTTCAGACCTTCGACTACAAGACGCTCGCCTACCGGGCGAAGGCCGGCGACGAAGCCATCCTCAAGGCGTGTAAGGCGCTGTCGAAGGAGGAGGACGTCAAAAAGCGCCTCAAGAAGCTGGTCGCCACCGAAGGCGCGGTGGGCCGCTTTGCGTGGCTTCTGCTCTCGAAGTCGCTCGCCTACTCGGCGCGTCGCATCGGCGAGATCTGCGACGACATCGTCGCCATCGATGACAGCATGCGCTGGGGCTACAACTGGGAGCTCGGGCCCTTCGAGACCTGGGATGCCCTAGGCTTCGTCGAGACCACCGAGCGCATGGAAAAAGAGGGCATCGCCCTGCCCGAGTCGATCAAGAAGATGAAGGCGAGTGGCGCCACGTCTTTCTATCGTGAGGACGGCGCGGTCTTCAATCTGATCAAGGGCGAGTACGAGAAGCGCGCCCAAGATCCGCGCTACGCCACCTTCGACATCCTGAAGCGCGGTCAAGCGCCGGTGCTCAAGAACAACGGCGCCGAAGCCTGGGATCTGGGCGACGGCGTGCTCGGCCTTCAGCTCAAGAGTAAGGCCAACAGCATCGACGGCGACGTCGTGAAGGCCATGAACGAGGCGGCCGAAAAGGCGGAACAAGACTTCCGCGCGCTCGTCATCTCGAACGAGGGCGACCACTTCAGCGTGGGCGCCAATCTGTTCTTGGTGGTGATGGCCGCAAACCAGAAGCAGTGGGATCAGATCGGCACGCTCGTGAAGGGCTATCAAGACGCCACGCAGCGCTTGAAGTATGCGCGCGTGCCCGTCGTGGCCGCCCCCTACGGCATGACGCTCGGCGGCGGCCTCGAGCTGTGCCTCGGCTGCGACGCGGTGCAGGCAGCCGCAGAGACCTACGCTGGCCTCGTCGAGGTGGGCGTGGGCCTCATCCCGGGCGGCGCGGGCACCATGAACCTCGTGTGGCGTGCGCTCGAAAACGTGCCCCAGGGCGTGCCCGTCAACACGCTCGACCTCGTGACCCAGGTGTTCAAGAACATCGCGCTCGCTGCAGTATCCACGAGCGCGGTCGAAGCCCAGGCTCTCGGCTACTTCCGGCGCTCCGACGGCGTGTCCTTCGACAAGGCGCGCCGCGTGTACGAAGCCAAGGCCCGCGCCATCGGTCTCGCCGAGGCCGGCTATCATCCGCCGATCCCGCGCGCCCACGTGCTGCCGGGCGAGAGCGGCATCGCCACGCTGTCCATGATGGTGGATACGCTGCAGGCAGGGGGCTACGCCTCGGCCCACGACGCGTTCATCGCCAAGAAGCTCGCCACGGTGCTGTGCGGCGGCAAGGGCGGTGGATCGCGCCCGATCACCGAGCAAGAAGTGCTCGACCTGGAGCGCGAGGTGTTCTTGAGCTTGGTGGCCGAGCCGAAGAGCCTCGAACGCATGCAACACATGGTCATGCACAACAAGCCCCTTCGTAACTGACGTGACAGGAGACCAACATGACTGACGTGGTGATTGCAGAAGCCGTACGTTCCGCGGTGGGCCGCGCCATCAAGGGCTCCCTCGCGATGAAGCGCCCCGACGAGCTGGCGGGCGACGTGATTTCGGGGCTGATGAAGCGCGTTCCCCAGGTGAAGCCGGCCGACGTCGAAGACGTAGTGCTCGGCTGCGCCATGCCCGAGGCCGAACAGGGCCTCAACATCGCACGCATCGCAGGCATGCTCGGCGGGCTCCCCGAAGAGACGGCCGCGCTGACCATCAATCGCTTCTGCTCGAGCGGGCTTCAGGCCATCGCGCTCGCGGCCGGAGCCATCGCCATCGGCTCGAACGACATCGTCGTCGCGGGCGGTGTCGAGTCGATGTCGATGGTGCCCATGACGGGCAACAAGCTGTCGACCTCGCTCGAGGCGATGGAGCGCTTCCCCACCGTGTACACGCCCATGGGCATCACGGCGGAGAACGTGGCCAACAAGTTCGGCATCAAGCGCGAAGAGCAGGACAAGTTCGCCCTCTGGAGCCAGCAGAAGGCGGGCGCCGCGATCGAGGCGGGCAAGTTCGAGCAGGAGATCGTGCCCGTACGCGCCATCCGCTACCAAGGGACGGAACGCGTCGAGTTCGAGTTCAAGCGCGACGAGCTGCCGCGTCCCCAGACGACGCTCGAAGACTTGCAGAAGCTCAAGCCCTCGTTCGCGATGACGGGCTCGGTCACGCCGGGCAACGCTTCGCCGCTCTCGGACGGCGCGGCAGCCGCGCTCGTCATGAGCAAGCAGAAGGCCGACGAGCTCGGCGTGAAGGGGCTCGGCTACCTGCGCGCCTTCGTCTCCGTGGGCGTCGACCCCTCGATCATGGGCATCGGGCCGCTGCCCGCGGTGCAGAAGCTGCTCAAGAAGACGGGGCTTTCGATCAAGGACATCGACGTGATCGAGATGAACGAGGCCTTCGCGAGCCAGGCCGTGTACTGCCAGCGCGAGCTCGGCATTCCGGACGACAAGCTCAACGTCCACGGCGGCGCCATCGCGCTCGGCCATCCCCTCGGCTGCACGGGCGCGAAGCTCGTCGCCACCGCGCTGTACGAGCTGCGCCGCAGGCAGGGTCGCTACGCCATCGTCACGATGTGCGTCGGTGGCGGCATGGGCGCAGCAGGTCTGCTCGAGTCGATCCCGGCCTGAGCCGCGCCACAAACACGCCGTTAGCGCGAGGGCCCCGTCAGCTGGCGGGGCCTTCGTCGTTCGTGCGACCAGCGCGGGCGCGAAGGGCCCACGTCGACACGCTGAAGGCCGCGATGAGCCACACAAAGCCCTCGACGATGAAGCGGTAGCGCTCGAGCTCGCCGATCGCGACCAGGCAGCTCAGCGCAGGTACGAACGCCGCGTTGAACGCCATGAACAGCACGAGCTTTTCCCGCTCAGAGCCCTCGTAGCGCGCCTGCCACAACGACCTCAGCGCGAGCCAGACTCCGTACAGCGCAAGCGGGCACAGCAGGAGATAGAGACCGAACGGGCTCACCGGAAAGCGATGCACGAGCGCGTGGTACGCGTTCTCCCAGGGCTCGAGCACATCACGGATGTTCTGATGCGGAGAGCCCTCGGGATCGCGCGGGTGCCAGCGCGTGGAGGGCCTGAAGTAGTCCTCGATACCCCTCAGCACGGTGCGCACGTAGCGAAAGGGAAACCGTTGCATCACGTGACGACCGTCGCGCAGCTGGAGCTGTGCCGCTTCGATCAGGGTGACGTGGTTGTAGTTCACCTCCCCGTTTTCGCGACGTACGCGATCGAGCACAGCAATTCCGGTCGGGGGTCGCGGCGTCACGTACGGCGCGAACTCATCGGCGCCCGCGTACACGCTGAGCAGAGAAGCCGGATGAATCTCTCGCGCAGCCACGAGCGCCTTACGCTCTGCCTTACTGAGCTGGCGGACGGTGACGAGAGCCACCGTGAAGCCTGTGCGCGAGCTCGCCCCAAAAAACCCGAAGAGCGCGAGGTTCTTCGCATAGAGCGCGACCACGAGCAGCACTGGCAAGAGAGCCGCAGTGACAATGAGCCGCCACCGTCGACGCTGGGCCAGGACAGCCAGAACAGCGACGGCCACGATCCAGACGAGGTGGAAGGTGAGTCGCACGAAGGTCAAGAGCGCACACACGAAGAAGAACGCGAGCCACGCGAAAAAGCGCTCGGACACGAGCGCACGGTGAAACAGCACAGCCGACAGCGCGAGCAGCGCTGCGGTGGGGAATTCGTAGTGAAAGAAACTCTCGAAATACAGAAAGGGAGGCGAGCAAATGAAGAGTGACGTCAGGACGAGTGTCACGCGGCGTGAGATGCCCAGACAATCGAGCAGGTACGCAAACGCTAGGCTGAACGACAGGCCCAGGACGAGAAACAACCCTTGGTAGAGGACGGCGGCAGCCTGCGGCGAGAAGACCTTCAGCGTCGCACCGACCAGCAAGTTCATGAACGGCGAAAACGAGTGGGTGTAGAGCAGCGACTCCCAGAGGCGATGCTGGAGCAGATCGAGATCGTGAAAGTGCTGCCACGCGTAGCTCACGGAAAAGCGCACGCCGCACACGTACAGAGCCAGTCTGGTGGAGAGGTAGATCACGACGATCCACGCGTAAGTGCGCGAAGCGTCTGTTGTGGGCCTCACGTGCGTATTCCTCGAGTCTTCTGAGCCGGCATGAGGATGGCTCGCCGATGGGGCCGAGGCGAGCCGCCCCGGTCTCACCCCAACTGTCAATCGGATTTGCGCTAAGAACCGCTCCATGACGCGAAGTTGTTTGTGGGCGTTCGGAATGTGTGCGGCCAGCCTCATCGTGGCCTGTTCGACCTGGAGCGGACCGGGCGCGGGCGGCGGCGGTAGCGGAGGGAACGGTGGCAACGGGGACAAGGACGCCTCCATGGCCGACATGGACGCGGGCGACGATTCGGGTCCCATGGGCGACGCCGGAGACGTACCGGATCCCATGGGCGACGCCGGGCCTGATCCGCTGGGTGACGCCGGCGGCGATAGCGGGATGACCCCGCCGGGGCCCGTCGCCTGCGCTGAATGCGCCAAGGACATCCCTGACACCAAGGGCCATGAAGGTGCCCGCGTCGTCAGTTGTGGCGACCCTGACCGCGACGGCATCGGGGAGGCATGCAACCTCGAGCACCAGACCTGCTGCTCGAGCCAGCTCGGGCCGCACGTCGCGACGTGCGACTCGAAACCGAGCTGCGGCTTCAGTGAGGTCGCCATCACCTGCGACGGGCCTGAAGATTGTCACGGGGGCGTGTGTTGCTTCGAGCCCGGCCAGGGTGCGATGGACGCCGGCGCGCTCAACGCCCAGTCGGTGTGTGCCGCGAGCTGCGATCAACTGGGCACGGGCGCGCTGCGCCGCTGTCATGTCGACGCCGACTGTGATGGTGCGACGTGCATCGAAGACCCCGCATCGCCCTTTTGGGGCAGGTGCGAGGTGATCTAGCCAGCGAGTTCCCGTATGTGAATGCCCGTTCCCGTCCCGAAGGGATGCAGACCGGACGGGAACTAATCGAGGGCCTCGAGCTCCTTGCGTAGCCGCTCGTCGTAGGCGTCGTCGCCGGTCGGGGCCGCGCCCGCTTCCGCGCCCTCCGTACGTCGCTCGCGTCGCTTCCAGTGCGCACCCAGCGCGAACACGGACATGCCGGCGAGCACGACGGCGACCATCGCGAGCAGCGCGACGAGAGGCAGCGGATTGTCCTTGGGCACGGCCAGGATCTCGGGGCCGTACCGCTCGACCAAGGAGGCTTCGATGGAAGCTGCGCTCTCACCCGCCCGCAAGCGCCCCACGATCTCGGTGTGCAGCGCGCGGGTGATCTCCGAGTTGTGGACGTCGGCGGTTTGGTTCTTGCAACACGGGGCGACGATCCGCCCCTCGAGCGCACGCGCTTTGCGCTCGAGCTCGCTGTCTGCGGCGGCCGCGGCTGGTGCGCCTTCCGGG
>CAYNOM010000123.1:0-12337 GCA_964398415.1 uncultured Polyangiales bacterium
GACGGGGTGCCGTACGAGAAGCCGGGCCAGCTGCTCTCGATGAGCGGACCCGATGCGAGTACACGCGCCGAGGGGACGGTCCTGTATGATATGATTGAAAGTTGGTCGCGCGCGGAGCGCGGCGCGGAAAATCGGGACGTCGCGTACACGCAACACCGATCAGGTCTGGCCTCAGCCCTCTGGGGGGCGTGCCGCGGGCTGCTGCGCCGAAGTGCGCGGATTGTAGGCCACGCGCTCGGGAAGCCAGCGCCGCAAGGTGGCGTCGAGCTCGGCCAGGGTCACGGGCTTCGGCACGTAGTCGTCCATGCCCGCCGCGAGACAGCGTTCGCGGTCGCCCTGCATCGCGTTGGCGGTCATGGCCACGATGGGGATGCGTCTGCCCGAGCGTTCGAGCTCGCGGATCTGGGCCGAGGCGCCGAAGCCATCGAGCACGGGCATCTGGCAATCCATCAAGATGATGTCGAACTCGCTCTGCTTCACGGCCTCCACGGCGAGCAAGCCGTTCTCGGCCACCTCTGCATCGCAGCCCAGCATCTCGAGCGTACGGACGGCGACCTTCTGGTTGACGAGGTTGTCTTCGGCGACGAGCACGCGTGCGCGGAGGTTACTGGGCAAGGCAGGCGACTCGCCGCTCCTGGCCCTGCGCGATGGGTTAGAGCTGATGCCGAGCACGTTGCTCAGGCCCTCGTGCAGTGCGATTCGACGCAAGGGGCGCGCGAGACACAGGGCCGCTCCCGCCTCGCGTGCGGCGTCGCCCACGCCGCGCTGGCCGATGCCGTGGAGCACCGCCACGGGCACGTTGCGCGCAAAGGCCAAGAGGTCGCGCACGCGCTGCCTGGCTTCGGCCTCCGTGGTGCCGAGGGCGAGCTCGAGGAAGGCCAGATCGAACGGGCGTTCGGCGGCCATTTTGCGCGCGACCTCGAGGCTGTCTGCGACCTCGATCTTCGCGCCGAAGGGCGACAGCTGGTACTCGAGAAACTCGCGCGTCAGCGGGTGCAGCGACAACGACAGCATGCGCGCGCCGCTGAGCGCGCGGGGCAGAAAGAAGCTGCCCGTCGTGCGTCCGTGGGCCGTGCCGAAGCGTGCCGTGAACGAAAACGTGCTGCCTTCGCCCGGGGCGCTCTCCACGAGCATGCGCCCGCCCATCAGCTCGACGATCTGGCGTGAGATGGCGAGGCCTAGGCCCGTGCCGCCGTACTCGCGCGCGATGGCGCGGCTCGCTTGGGCGAAATCTTGGAACAGATTCTTTTGCTGCTCTCGCGAGATGCCCATGCCGGTGTCGGTGACGTCGAAGCGGATCAGGGCCGTGTCGCGATCGTGACCCACGACCGTCACGCGGAGCGATACCTGTCCTCGACTCGTGAACTTGATGGCGTTGCCGATCAGGTTCGTGATCACTTGCCGCAGGCGCCCGCGATCGCCCTGCACCCAGTCCGGAACGCGCGGATCGATGATGCTTGCGATCTCGAGCCCCTTGTCGTGGGCGCGCGCGGACAGAAGCTCCACGATCTCTTCGAGCACCGCGCGCAGCGGGAAGGGCGCGCGGCCCAGCTCGATCTTGCCCGCCTCGATCTTCGAATAGTCGAGCACGTCATCCAGGATGGAGAGCAGGGCCTCGCCGGAATTGCGGATGATGGTCGTGTACTCGCGTTGCTCGGGGGTGAGCTTCGTCTGGAGCAGGACGTTCGTCATGCCGATCACGCCGTTCATGGGCGTGCGGATCTGGTGGCTCATGGTCGCGAGAAAGCGGCCTTTGGTGCCGGCAGCCTGCAGTGCGTCGCGGTGGGCGCGGTCGAGCTCGCGTTGCAGGGCTTTGAGTTGCGTCACGTCGCGAACGATGGCGATCACCTCGTGCTCCCCACCCTTGACGAGGCGTGCTTCGTGATCGCGGCGTGTGCCCTCTTCGTCGAGCGGGTATTCGAGGCTCACCACCTCGCGTGTCTCGAGGGCTTCGTTGATGCACTCGACGGCTTCGGCCGCCACCTCCTGGGGCATGACCTCCGCGATGTTCTTGCCGATGCGCTCACCACCCTCATCGTCGCGACCGGCCGAGTGAAAGCCGAGGATCGTGCCGGCGCGATCGATGCGGTAAATGGTGTCGGGCAAGGCGGCGAGCAGCGCGCGACTTTCCTCTTCGGCGACGCGCAGCTCTGCCTCGGCGGCGCGGCGGCGGTCGAGGCGCTCGCGCAGCCTCAAACCGAGATCGTGGATGCGCCCGAGCACGAAGCCGCAGGCGATGGTCACGAGCGAGAGCACGAAGAACGACGGCACCGAGCCGTTCTGCGGCACACCGTATACCATCCAGGCGAGGCCGATGGGGATGCTGGCGAAGATGCCCATCCAGAGACCGGCTCTCTGGCCCAGGAGGTAGCCGGCGAGGGCCACTGGGACGATGCTCAGCGTGCCCGCAAACTCGGTCGTGCTCGGCAACGCACAGATGCCCGCGTAGGTCGCAGCCGCCGCGACGGCGATTTGCTGCCGTCTGCGCGGAGACATCGAATGCGCCGTCCACGCGCGTTGGGTCTTGGCCATCCCTCAGCCCATTAAATCACAGATGCTCAGCGTTGGAGGAACTGCCGGCCGGGCACACAGGGTGGGGCGGGCACGCAGGGCGTGTGCCTCAGGTGCTAGGCGTGTGCAAGGCACGAAGCAAGAGCTCGCGCGGATATCCCATGCTGAAACGGGCGTTGATCTCACACCGCGGGTTGAACCTGGCTGCCCCGTGGGCGTCGCGGTAGCGAAAGGCGTCGACGCCGAAAGGGCCGAAGTAGCCGGCTTGGCTCAGCGCTTCGGCTGCCTGCTCGAGGCTTGTGGTGAGGGCTCTCCGCTCGCCCGGGTCGAGGGCTTCGGGAGGGGCCTCGGCGCTCCCTTGCCAGCGCCCGATGGTGTCACAGGTCTGGGTCATGACGGGACCGACCAAGAGCGCGCCCGTGCGCTGCAGATGGCCGTGCAGGGCGAAGTCGCCTAGGCGCTCGACCCAGGGCTCGACCTGTAGACCCTCGCCGTGGGCGAAGCTGCGCTCGCAGAAGCCGCGTGTGGAGGCGTCGAGCAGGCCAGAGATCGCGCGTCTTCGGTCGCGCCCGGCAAAGGAGAAGGGGCGTTTGATCAGGAAATCGCCGCTCGGCGAGTGACCACGCAAGCAGCGCTCGAGCGCGGGCATGTCGTGCACGAACGCTGCGCCGTCGAGGGTCTGGCCCAGCGCGGCGCAGAAGCGTCTGTCGTTGACCGCGCGCAGAATCACCGGGGCGGGTGCCTCGGGGGGACTGAGGCCGAGGCGAGCTACCCGCGCGCGCGCACTTGCGGTGGGGCTGAAGGCGAGGGCCACGAGCTCGCGGCGCTCTTGCGGAAGTGGATCGAGCTCGAGCACCACGTCGTGCGCATCCACGAGCTCGCTGAGCTTTTTGCGCAGCTGAGCGATGCGCGCCCGCATGCGCTCGTCGGGGCGATAGCGAAGTGGATCCTCGTGCTCCAGGTCTGCGTCGAGGTTCAAGAGCCACGCGATTCGGGTTGCCACGCCGCCAAGGCCTCCAAGAAGGGTTCGTCCATGCCTGCGCGCCTGCGCGCCTCGAGATTCAGCGGGTGGCCGCGCATCACCATGGGAGACAGGGGAGGGGGCAGGGCGTCGACCCAGCGTTCGAACGCGAGTGGGCCTGCGAACGTCCGAAACCAATGGGCAGCGAAAGCCACGTGCGCCACCTCCTCTTCGCCGACCACTTCCTGCAAGCGCGCGCCGCGCTCGTCGGAGACCTCCCGGAAGCGTTCGGCGAAGCGCTGCGTGTGATCGAGGTTTCCCGCCTCGAAGCCGAGGCCCATCAGGGCCACGAACGCCGCCGGGGTCTCGGCCGCGGGAGCGCGCTGCCAGAACCAGTCCCTCACGGGAAAGTCGCCGACGCGAAAGCCGAGCGACTCGAGGTGCGCTTCGTACATACGCATGTGTCTGATCTCGTCCAGGCAGATGCCGATGAGACCCTTACGGAAGGCTGAGGGGGCGTCGACGAAGGCGAGCGCGGCCCAGCACATCAGCTCGGCAGCTTGCAGCTCGTGATGCAGAAACGTGTGCAAGAGCGCCGCGCGCTTCTTCGGATCTCGCAGCGCGTTCGTGCCCGGTGTCTTGACCTTGTCCCAGCACAGCACGAGCTCCCGCGGCCTGCCGGGCGCGGCGATCCGCAAAGGTCTCGCGTGCGCGTCGTGAACCTCGGGTACGGGTGGAGGCTTGAGCTTGTACGCGAGGTCACGGCTGTGCACGTAGTCGAAGGCCCAGCGCTCGAGCGTGCCCTCGGCCGGGATGAAGCCGCCGTCGCTCACGCGTCATCCCACGTGGTGTTGACGCCCTTGCACGGGGTCTCGATGCGCTGGATGTCCGCGACGACCTCGCGGATCTGCTCAGGCGGCGTCGCTTCAGCAAACCCGAGCTCGACGCAGTCGGAGATGCCGGAAAAGCGTGCCTCGATGGCCTTCGCGAGGCCGGAGTAGGGAGCTACGGCGCAAAACTCGTGCACGACGTCATCGGACACCGCCTGCGCCATCTCGTCCCACTTGCCCCTGCGCGACAAGAGGTTGAGCTTCTGTCCGAGGTCTTGAAGGCCGTGGACCTCGAACACGGGCTGGTAGGAAGGTGTCGAGCCGTAGAAGGCCACGCGATAGCGAATCAGCTCGAACATCTGGGCGACGGCCGCCTCGTCGGGGCCGGTGACGATGAATCCGCCGCCGCAGATCTCGAAGCTCTCGCGCGGCTTGCCACGCGCCGAAAGGCCCCGCTCGATGGCGGGGAGCGCGATCTGTTCGAGATACTTGCGCGTCGCAAAGCCATGCAGACGCACGCCGTCACACACCTCACCGGCCAGCTCGAGCATCGCAGGCCTGACGGCGGCGGTGTAGATGGGAACGGGAGGCAGCGACGTGGGCTCGGGAGAGAACTCGGGGGTCATCAGCGTGAATTGGTAATGCTTACCTTGGAAGTCGAGCTTCTCCCTCTTCTCCCATGCACGAAAGATGGCTCGTAGCGAGAGCACGTACTCGCGCAGCCGCTCCTTCGGGGCCTCCCACTTCACGCTGAAGCGACGCTCGTTGTGCGGCTTCACCTGGGTGCCGAGACCAAGTGCGAAGCGTCCGTTCGACTCCCTCTGGAGGTCCCAGCAAATGTTGGCGACCACCATGGGGCTGCGCGGGAAGGCGACCGCGATGGCCGTGCGCAGCCCGATGCGCTGGGTCGCGGTGGCACACAGCGCAAGCGGCATGAAGGGATCGTGGGCGATCTCTGGAGACGCAAAGCTGTCGAAGCCCGCCTGTTCGGCGAGCACGGCGGCCTCGCGGGCAGCCCGAAAAGAACCCTGGGGCATGAAAGCTTCGATACGCATGGGACCTCGCCCTTCGCTCCATACTTCATGGACGCGCCGTGCCGCAACGCGTCATGCGCAGCCGCACGTCCTGACTCCTTTGTGCGCCAGCGAGGGAGCGATCCGTGCTAGTGGTGTGAGCCGTGGTGAGACGCGCTTCCGGGGCCTTGGCCTACGCTTTGTGCTGTAGCTTGAGCGGATGTTCCACGGAGGTCCCCAAGCCTCCCCCACGGCCGGTTCCGGCGCCAGCCGTCTACGACCTCGAGCGCCCGATCGGTGGGCTGCCCGCGCCCGAGCCACGGGGCGAATCGTTTCGCCGCGGTGTGTCTTTGGGGCTGTTCGTGAGCAGCCAGGAAGATGCCGTCAGACAGCCCCTGTACGCGCGCTTTCTCGACGAGATCAAAGATCTCGGCGCCACCGATGTCGAGCTCGTCGTGCGTTGGTCGCAGACGGACATTCACGCCATCGAAATCTCTCCGCACGCCAGCGACAGCGTCGATGACGAGCTTCTGACCTGGGTGATGGACGCGGCCCGGGCGCGTGGCTTGCGCGTGTTTCTGATGCCGATCCTCGAGGTCGAGGACCGCAGTATGGGCCGTTGGCGCGGCACACTCGAGCCGAGCGACTTGGGCCGTTGGTGGTGGAGCTATCGACGCTTCATCCTGCACTACGCGCGCATCGCGGCGGGCCACGGCGCCGCGCTGTTTTCCGTGGGCAGCGAGCTGCTCAGCATCGAGCGCGACCGCGAGCGTTGGCTCGAGCTCATTGCCGACGTGCGTAAGGCCTACTCGGGTCAGCTTACCTATTCCGCCAACTGGGATCACTTCGAGCCCGTGTCGTTCTGGGACGCGGTCGATGTCGTGGGCATCACCGGCTACCACGAGCTTTCAGCCAAGGCGAAGCCGACCGACCAAGAGCTCGAGCAAGGGTTTCGGCCCTTCCTGCATCGCCTCCGCAGCTGGGCGCTCGCCGAGGGCAAGCGCTACGTGCTCACCGAGGTCGGCTATCCGTCGCAGGCCCATGCGGCGCAGCGGCCGTGGGACTACCGTGTGTCGGGGAAGGCGGATGCGCTGCTCCAGCTGCGCTGCTACCGCGCGCTCTACAAGGCCTTCCAGGGCGATCCTCGACTCGACGGCGTGTACGTCTGGAACTGGTTCGGGGAGGGCGGGCTCGACGATGGTTCCTACACGCCGCGAGGCAAGCCCGCGGAAGCCGTGCTGCGGCGTTGGTACAAGGCCAGTGGTGCGACCGTGAAGCCCCCTCAACCGTAACGCGGGGGCTCTGACTGCGAACAAGGTACGTGCGCTTCGACACATCGAAGCGTAACCCTTGGCTTGCCGATGCATCGCACCCTCCTCACCCGCCTCATCGTCGCGACGCTCCTTTCGCTGAGCCTCTTTCCCGGCCGCGCCCACGCTGGGCCGTGGACCAAGAATCTCGGGCAGTACTACGGAAAGCTCAGCGTCGGTGGCTACTTTGCGAACGGCTTCCGCGATGCCGCAGGCGTGTTCCAGGAGGGCGTGCGTTATGCGTCCGTGTCGCCGGCGCTGTACGTCGAGGCGGGCGTCTGGGATGGGCTGCAGCTCATGGCCTACCTGCCGTACCTGGCCGCCCAGAACAGCTTCGACCGCAGCGAGCAGAACACGCGCGCGGGTGGCGCGCCGAGCGAGCGCGCCGGCAGTGAGTACGCGCGCCTGTCGCTGGGCGACACGATCGTGGGTGTCCAGTGGTCGAGCCCCTTCTGGGCCTTGCCCCACGCGCTGCGCTTCGAGGCGAAGCTGCCGCTCTACGACGTGAACCCACCCGAAGGCGTCGAGCGCGACAACTTTCCCGCCCCCGGTGATGGTCAGCTCGACCTGACGCTTTGGGCGTCGCTCGGTGCGTCGCTCGATGCCGTGCCCCTCTACTGGTTCGCCGAGCTCGGGCATCAGTTTCGTACGGAGGCGTTTCTGATCGAGGAGCCTAGGCTTTCCGCAACCGCCATCACGCCCGAGTACGACGACTCGCTGCGCTGGTTTGGCCAGGCCGGCTACCGCTTCCTCGACAACAAGTACGCGATCCTGAATTTCCAGGGCGTGTGGCCCTATGCTGCAGGGGCGTTCACGAAGGGCTGGGTCAATCTGGGTGCGGCGTTGTTCTATCCCGTTGGCTCGCGTGGCTTCGCGCTCGAGGCCTCATTCGATCAGGCTGTGAAGGTCGTCAACGCCGCCCAGGGCACGAGCGTGAGCTGTGGCGTTTCGATTTCGAAGTGAGGAGATGACGATGAAGCGTCGAACGCAGCGAGGGCTCTTGTACGTGCTCGTGGCCGCATCCACGGCTTGCGGCGCCTACGTCAAGTACGACGAGAGTCGCGATCGTGGAATGAGCACGAATCTGGATGTCGATGCGGGCGACTTGGGCGTCGACCTCGTGAGTGAAGGCAGCTTCGACCACAGGCTCCTCGATGGTCTGCTC
Organism: uncultured Polyangiales bacterium; assembly: GCA_964398415.1. Classification (GTDB taxonomy): domain Bacteria; phylum Myxococcota_A; class Polyangia; order Polyangiales; family DASUME01; genus DASUME01. The sequence continues at coordinate 7,791 of CAYNOM010000123.1, forward strand.
AGAGAGCACGTGAAGGTCGACGGTGCTCAAACGCTGCTCGACTATGTGGCTATCGAGCAGAGTCCGACGGCGCAGGCGGCGCTCGAGAGCTATCGCGCGGCGCTCGCCACCATCGATCCCAGCGCGCTCGCAGGCACGAACGAAAAGCTCGCCTTCTGGCTGAACGCCTACAACGCGAGCGTGATCGCGGGGGTGATCGAAAAGCGTAAGGCGAACCCGGGTTTCGCCGTCAGTGACGACGCCTTCGTGTTCTTCGATGAACGCGTGTTCCGCATCGCGGGCGCCGCGATATCTCTCGATGAGCTCGAGCAGGGCGTGATCCGCGGGGACTTCGAGAACGACGCCGTCAAGGGCTCTGCCAACGAGGCCAAGCTCAGGGCGTGGTTCTCGGATCTCTGGCAGGGCGCAGAGGTCGATCCCCGCATTCACGTCGCCCTCAACTGCGCAGCCCTGAGTTGCCCGAATTTGCAGACACGTTCCTGGCAGGTCGAGACGCTCGAGGCCGACCTACAGCGTGCACTCGAGGCGTTTCTCGCCGATCCGGCGAAGGGCGCTGGGCCCGACGGGATTTCGATGTTGTTCACCTTCTACCAGGCCGACTTCGAGCTCGAGGGTGGCAGCGTCGGGGCCTTCATCGAGAAGAATCGCAAGGGTGGTCTCGAAGGTGTCGCTGTCGACAAGCGACTCGACTACGACTGGTCGTTGAACATCACCCCGTGAGCAGCGCACTATGCGGTCCGTTGGAGGACGACCATGGGCGAGCGACGCGTGGCATTGGTGACGGGAGCGGGGCGGGGCATCGGTCGCGCGATCGCGCTGGGCTTGGCCGAGGATGGCTTCGACGTCGCCGTCAACTACCACCGCGACACGGAGGCCGCGAGCGCGACGGTGACGGCCCTGTGCGCGCTCGGGGTGCGCGCTGCGCGTTATCAAGCCGCAGTGGAGAGCTTCGAGCAAGACCAGGCCATGGTCGATGCTGTGCTCCGCGACTTCGGTGGCATCGATGTGCTCGTGCACAACGCGGGCATCGCCAGCCGCGGCAAGAGCGTCGTCGACACCGAGCCGGAGGAGGTGCTGCGCGTGATGTCCACGCACGCGCTCGCTGGGCACCACCTCGCCAAGCTCGTCTTGCCCAGCATGCGCACGCGCAGGCGGGGGGACATCGTCATGATCTCGTCCGTGGCCACCACGCTCCTCAGCGCGAACGGAGCGCCCTACAACATGGCCAAGGCCGCGCTCGAGGCCCTCGCTTTCACGCTCGCCAAGGAGGAGCGTCAGCACGGCGTGCACGTGAACGTGGTCGCTCCCGGTCTCGTCGAGACTGAAATGGGCCGGCGTTTGGTGCGCGCGACCACGGGCGTCACCGACCTGCGCAAGCTCGATTCGGCCATGCCCTTCGGACGCGTATGCCAGCCCGAAGACATCGCGCAGGCCGTGCGCTTTCTGGTGTCCGAACGCGCCTCGTACATGACTGCCGAAAAGCTCCATGTGCACGGCGGCGGCTCGGGCAGTGCCGCGTTCTGACGCTCGCGCTCAGATCTTGATCTGACCCGCGCGCGCGAGCGCCTTGGCCTCCACGGCTTGGATCTCGACGTAGCCCTGGGAGCTCACCGGGTTGAGGCCTTCGCTGGCTTCCATCGAGGCGTCGGCTTCGTTGTAGAGCGAGCCGGGTACGTCGCGCAGGGCCTGGAAGTAGATGTTGCCCTTGTAGAGGCCGAGCTGCACGGTGCCCGTGGCTGCCTCGGTGAGCACGTCGATGGCCGAGAGCGCGGCGCGCGCGGTGGGATCGAACAGGCGCCCGTCGTACACGTGGTCGGCCACGATCCGCGACAGGTCGTGGAACATGCGCGTGGCGCGGCGGTCCATGGTGGCCTGGTACACCGAGCGCAGCCCCGTGCCGAGCAGCTCCATGCCGGGAGCTTCGTACACGCCACGGCTCTTCGTGCCGATCACGCGATTTTCGAGCGCGTTTTTCATCCAGATGCCGTTGCGGCCACCGATGCGGTTGGCTTCGAGCATGGCCTCGACGGGTCCGAGCTCTTTGCCGTTGATCGCGATGCAGGAGCCTCGCTCGAAGCGCAACGTCACGCTCTCGACCTTGTCGGGCGCCTTCTCCGGCCACACGCCCATGATCGGCTCGACGATGGTGCAAGGGGTCTCGACCGACTCCAGATCTTCGGCTTCGTGGGAGAGGCCCGCGAGGTTTGCGTCGGTGGAGTAGCGCTTCTTCGGCCCGACGTCGGCCTCGATGCCCTGCGTGCGCAGGTACTCGGCCATTTCCTTTCGGCCCGGAAACTCGGCGAGCAGTGTGGCGTCGCGCCAGGGGGCGTACACCCGCATGTCGGGCGCGAGCACATTCGTGTAGCGCTCGAAGCGCAGCTGATCGTTGCCGCGACCCGTGGCACCGTGGGCGAGCACCGTACAGCCACGTTCGCGCATCGCGCCGAGCAGCCCGCGCACGGTGATCGCGCGCGCCAGGCCCGTCGTGTTCCAGTAGCCCCCGTCGTAGGTGGCCTGGGCCTTGATCACCATGAAGGCGCCCTCGGCCATCTCGCGCTTGAGGTCGACGATGGTGGTCTGTGCACCCGTCGGCGCCATCTTGTGGACGATGTCGTTGATGTCTTTTTCGTCCGGCTGCGCGAGATCGGCCGTGAAGCACAAGACGTCGACGCCCGCCTTCTTCAGGCGCGTGGTGACCGTCTTACTGTCCAAGCCGCCCGATACACAGATCCCGACTTTGTGGCCCTTGAGGTCTTCGATGCGCATGACGCGGAAGGTAGCCGAAAGCGGGGACGGCACAAGGAACGGGGCATTGGTGGCTCATCGTGGCTGGCGTAGACTCCGCGCGTGCGTCCGGAATGGCTAGATCGGCGCCGGTGCTCGCGCGTGGCGTCGCTGGTGGTCGGGCTGCTTTGTGTGCTGGTTTGCCAGGTGGGCAGTCCGGCACGGGGAGCGGCCGAGGCTTACTCCCGCGCCGATCTGGAGGCCGTCATGATCGACAAGATCATCGACTTCGTCACCTGGCCGCGCGCTGCACTGGAAGGACGCGCCACCTTTGATGTCGTGGTCTTGGGAGAAACAGGCGTCTATCCGCGCCTTTCCGTGCTGCTCGGCAGGCGGCCGATCCACGGCCTGCGCGCGCGCGTGCGCCAGGTCAGAAGTCCCGAGGCGATAGGCGAGCCCCACGTGTTGTTCGTCGCGGCGGAACACGCCCCCAACGTGGAGCGCATTCTGGTGCAGCTAGGTTCGAGGTCCGTGCTCACGGTCGGCGCCACACGCGGCTTGGTTGAGCGCGGTATCGCGGTCAATCTCGTGCAGCACGGCCGCCGCATGCACTTCGAGGTCGGGCGCGGCTCGCTTGCGCGAGCGGGCTTGAGGGCGAGCTATCAGCTCTTGGCCTTGGCACGCGTCGCCGGAGGGCTCGAGCCATGGTGACGCTGACGATTCGCACGAAGGTGGTGCTGATCATCGTCAGCGTGGCGTCGCTCGGGCTTTCGCTCGGGGCCGCGCTCATGTTGCTGCGCCAGCGCGCGGCCATGCGCGAGGATGCGCTCGAGAGCACACGCGCCCTGGCCAATACCGTGGCCGAGTACGCGACCGCGCCCTTGTTGTTCGAGGATGCGGAGGGCGCCCGTGCGGTGCTCGCCAAGCTCGCGACGGATTCGGACATCCGTCAGGCCAGCGTGCTCGATGGCGAAGGCGTGGAGCTTGCGCGCTTCAGTCGTGTCGACACGGTCATCGCGGTGGCACCTACTCGATTCGAGTCGACCGCGTACGTCGAAAACGGGTTCATCGTAGCGAAGGTTCCCGACGTGCATCGCAGCGAGCAGGTCGGAACTCTGCAGCTCGTCGCCAGCACGGCGCAGCTCGAGGCCCGGCTCGCGCGCGACCTCGAGATCGTGGTGGTGGGCTGTCTCGTGCTGATCGTCCTGTGCGCGCTCGCGGCGTTTCAGCTGCAGCGCCTGATCACAGGGCCGATCGTCACCCTGTCGGGGGCCATGCGCCGGGTCAGCGAAGGTGGTGCCCTGACCGAGCGCGTCGAGGCCCCCAGCGAGGATGAGATTGGCGCCCTGTATCGGGGCTACAACCGTATGCTCGATGAAGTGCGACAGCGCACCGACGCCCTCGATGCGAGTGAGGGCCGTTTGCGCGCGCTGATGAGCGCGCTGCCCGAGCGCGTCGTGGTGCTCGACGAAGAGGGGTCGGAGCTCGAGACGCTCGCCGGGCAAGAGGTGGAGCCCCTGTTTGGTGCGTCGATGCCCGTTGACGTACGTGAGCGCATCCTCGCCGCGCTCGTGGAAGCGTCGGATACGCGGCAGGTGGTGGCGCTCGAGTACGCGCTCGAACACGAAGGGCAGCCGCGCACGTTCGATGCGCGCTTCGTGCCCCTGCGCATGCTCTCCGATCGCGGGGCACGCATGCTCGTGGCCGTGGTGCGCGAGGTGACCGAGCACCGCGCACTCGAGGCGCAGCTTCTGCAATCGCGCAAGCTCGAAGCCGTGGGTCAGCTCGCGGGCGGCGTGGCCCACGACTTCAACAACCTGCTG
>CAYNOM010000124.1:0-3066 GCA_964398415.1 uncultured Polyangiales bacterium
AAGGTCGGCGGCAACGTCATGCTCGCGACCAAGCTCCAAGAGATCCTGGGCTAGTTCGCGCCCGCAATCGCGCTGAAGCGGCTTTCGTCCGCAGCCCAGACCTGCGAAAGACAGGAAGTACAGGAAGTACAGGAAGTCTTCCTCGGTCCGGGCCTTGCGGGCGCGCTCGCTTCTGCATCGATTCCGGACGCGAACCGCAATCTCGGGATGCGAACGAGCTTCAGCCGTCTTCGCCTTCGTCGGCGGCGAGATAGTTGAGGATGACCTCGTCGAGGCTCTTCTCGCTCAAGAGGTCACCGCCGAAGATCGAGACGGGCCCCTTGGGCGGCGGAGGCGGCTCGCTGACCTCGCTGGCCGGGCGCGTGCCTTGATAGAGGGCTGGGCGCGCGGGCTCGGGCCTTTGGCTCGGCCCACGTACGACCGCTGCCGCAGGGCGCATGCTCGCCTTGCGCTCGTCCTTTGGGGCGGCTTTCTCGTGGGTCGCTTGATCGCGCGCCGCGTCGTTCGGCCCGTCGTCGTCGTAGGCCCCATCGCGCAGCGCGATGAACATGGCCTTGTGCTGGGCCTGCATGAGCTTTTTGACGATCTCTTGCAGGTTCGCGGCTTCCATGTGCTCGCTGTAGCTGGTCTTGCGCGAGGCCACGATGCGCCCGCCATCCGCGAACAGGTGCGTGATGATGTGACGGTAGTTGGTTCCCGAATCCTCCGTTTGGATGTGGAACAACTTGCCCTTGTGACGGACATTTGTGTTGTAGCCGAGAAGTGGTGCACGAAAGGCCATGGCAACCGAGCAACCAAAATTACCACGCCGGGCCCGGCGATGACACTTCGAGTACGAACCTCGCCCTCGGTATTCGTGCTTTACCCACTGCGGCGGGTCGTGTAGAGACGGCGCCGTGCCCGTGTCGCCCGAACCCACCTCACGTACCTCTCGCGACAGCTTGCGCGAGCCTCGGGCGCGTCCGCTCGTGGTGCGCCGGGGCGCGCGTTTCGACTGTTTCGGCGACGGTCTGTGCTGCACCGACATCCATGCCCTCGGGCCGGTGACGCGCACCGAGAAGCGCCATCTCGACCTGATCGAGCCGGGCGTGCTCGTGCGCAGCGTCGATCTCGATGCACCCGTGTTTCGCACGCAAGAGAGCGGTGCCTGCGTGCTGCGCAGCGCGCGCGGCTGCGAGTTGCACGCACGCCGCGGCGCCGAGGCCAAGCCCACGGGCTGCTCGCGGTTTCCCTTTGGCCTCGTGGCCACGCCCGATGGGGGACGTGTCACGACCGAGCATCGCTGCCCTTGCCGCACCCTCGGTGAAAGGCCCGAGATCACGCCCGAGAGCGCGTTGTCTTCGCTCAAGGATCCCGCAGGACGTCTCTCGACCAACGGCAAGGTCGGGCCGCGCGTGTCGTTTGCGCCGGGCAAGCGCGTCGCCTGGTCGCGCTACGTCGAGGCCGAGGAAGAGATCCTCGAGGGCCTTTTGTCCCTGCGCGACCCGCTCGAGGTGCTGCGCGTGCGGCCGTTTCCCAGGCTTTCGGGCCTGCGCTGGGCGGATGTGGCCGATCAGGTGCAGGACGAGCCCGAGGAGTCGGCCTACGGTGCGGCCCTGATCTGGTTTGGCAATGCCATCCGCGCCGTGCGTGGCGAAAAGCGCCTCGCGCGCTCGGCTCGACCCTGGTCTCAGTCCTACGACCGCGCCGAGCAGCGCAGCCCTGTGAAGCAGAGGGCCGAGGAGGTGCTCGCCGACTGGCTCGCCGACTTCGTGTGGTCGTGCGATTGGGCCTTCTCCGTGCGTTCGTTCGAGGCCGGCAAGCAGGAGGCGGCGACGCTCTACGTCATCGCGCTCGAGATCACCAACGCCCTCGTGCGCGCACGGGTGCGGCCCGATCGCGCTGCCGCGGAGGCGATCACCGTGGTCGAGCTGTGTCGTCAGTCCGAGGCCTGGGATCGTGTGCACGACGCGCTCTAGACACGCGCGCTGTGTTGTGGCACCCACGACGTAGGATGAGCGCACGGCTGTTCGATCGGGTGGGCTTCGTCACGCTGCTTTGCGTGGCGTCGTCGGTGCTCGTCCTCGCGCGGGTGCTCGAGCCTGCGGCGAGCGGCGTCGGCACGCACGAGCAGCTTGGGCTGCCTCCCTGCGGCATGCTCGTCTTCACTGGCCTGCCCTGCCCGGCGTGCGGTCTGACCACAGCCTTCGCGCATCTTGCGCGCTTCGAGCTCGCGTTGTCCATCCACGCAAACCCGCTCGGCTTGCCCCTGTTTTTGCTGACCCTCGCCTGCGTGCCGTTGTCCTTGGTGTGGCTGCTTCGAGGTCGGACGCTGATGGGCATCATCGATGCGCTCGAGGCCGACAAGTGGTCGCTGCGCTTCGTGGTGGCGGCGCTCGTCGTGTGGGGGGCGCGGCTCGCCCAGCACGCGCTGTAGGAGAGCCCCGCGAGCCGCTCACTCGCGGTCGGCTTCTTCTTGGCTGCCGAGGCCGAGAGCCTGCAGCTTGCGAATCAGGTTGCGGCGGCTGATGCCCAGGGCCTGTGCCGCGCGCGTTCGGTTGCCCTGGACCTTGTTCAGCGCGCGTTCGATCAGGCTGCGCTCGACCCGCTCGAGGGACGCCGCCAGGGGCTCGTCTGCGCTGTCGTTGAGCACGGACTCGGCCTGCGCCCTCGCTTCGGCTTCGCGCCGCGGTGGCACGTTCGAAGCACGAGCGATGGCGGGGCTCAGGTGCTCGGGGCCGATCCTGCGATCGTCACCCGACAGCACCCAGATGCGCTCGATCTCGTTTTGCAGCTCGCGCACGTTGCCCGGCCAGTGGTGGGCCTTGAGCTTCTCGAGCGTCTGCGGCTCGAGCGTTTTCACGCGACCGTCGCGTCGCCCCAGGCGCGTGAGGAAGTGCTGAATCAACACGTCGAGATCGTCGCCGCGATCGCGCAGGGCGGGCGTGCGCAGGGCCACCACGTGCAGGCGGTAGTAGAGGTCCTCGCGAAACGTCCCCTCGCGCACCATCGTGGCGAGGTCTTTGTTGGTGGCGGCAATGATGCGAACGTCGACCTTCTTCGTTTGGGTGCCGCCCACCGGCATGA
>CAYNOM010000124.1:3095-12321 GCA_964398415.1 uncultured Polyangiales bacterium
GCGTGCCCTCTTGGAGCACGCGCAGCAGCTTGACCTGCAGCGCCGGTGACATGTCGCCCACCTCATCGAGCAAGAACGTGCCGCCGTCGGCCTCCTCGAACAGCCCGCGCTTGTCGTGCACGGCCCCCGTGAACGAGCCGCGCCGGTGACCGAACAGCTCACTCTCGAGCAGGTTGTCGTTGAAGGCGCTGCAATTGGCGGCGACGAAGGGTTTGTTGGCGCGCGGCGATGCCGCGTGGATCGCGTGGGCCACGAGCTCCTTACCGGTACCATTTTCGCCGGTGATCAGCACGGTGCACAGGGTGGGCGCGACCTTGTCGATCAGGTGAAACAGCTGCAGCATGGCAGGGCTTTGGCCCACGATCCCGTGCCGGCTCGCCACGTTGCCCGCAGGCGGCGTAGCGATGGATGCCATCGGCGTCGGGCGATCGATGGCGCTCTCGAGCTCGCTGCGCGCGGCCTCGAGCGCACGCGCGAGTGCGGCGGTGTCGACGCCCGCCTGTGTGCCCGACCAAGCCAGCTCGATGCGGCTTCCGTCCGTCAGCTCGGCCGTCAGGCGTGTGGTCGTGTCATCCCCGCTCATGCCGTCCACTCGACTCCGGGTCTAGCACATCGCTCCCTTGGGCGAGGCTGCTGATGGCGTGTCGGCCCATGACATCGAGGCCCAGGCGCTCACAGAAGCGGCGGTTGACCAGCGCGAGCAGCTGATCGACGCGCTCGGCATCGAGGATGTCTTCGGCCTCGGGCTTTCGCGCGACGAAGTTCAGGCTGCACGCCGTGACCTCGCCCTTTTGCGTGCGCAGGCGCACGGCCTCGACGGGGATAACACCGTTCGGGTAGCGCAGCGCGTGACCCTGGGTGCGGCAGACGAGGGGACGCGCCGCGTAGACCACGCAGCGCCCTTCGGCGTCGAGCATGGCGCAGCGGGCCGGCATCTCTCCGCGGGCTTCGCGCAGGGCTTCGACGCGACCGCGCTCACGGAGCTCGGCGCGCTGCGCCGCGTCGAGGGCGTCGATCGCTTGGCGCAACGTCGCAGCTTCGATCTCGCTCAAAGACAGCCACACGTGGCAGCAGCCTTCGCAGCCCGCGCTGCAGGCCATGTCCTCGGCGCGACGCGAAAACGTCGTGCGCGTGAAGGCCTCGACCTTGTCGACGACGGCGGCGTACTCCGGGTCCATGGGGTGCAGTAGCGCTCGGCCTGCGTTCGCGCCAGCGGTTGCTACGCTAGCCGCCGCCGCATGGATCTCGTGTATTTCATCGTGCTGGTGGGCGTTCTGATCTTCGTCCACGAGTCTGGCCACTTCATGTGGGCGAAGCTGTTCGGCGTGCGCGTGTTGCGTTTCAGCCTCGGCTTTGGACCCAGGGTGGCTGGCTTCACGCGTGCGGGCACCGAGTACGTGATCGCCGCCGTGCCGCTCGGCGGCTACGTGCGCATGCTCGGCGAAAACCCGCACGATCAGGTGTCGGGCGAAGAGCAGGGCGTCTCGTTCATGGCGCAGCCGCTGTGGAAGCGCATCGTGATCGTTTTCGCGGGGCCGCTGATGAACCTGGCGTTTCCCGTGCTGCTCTATTTCGTGGTGTTTCTCGGCTCCACCAAGTTGCCGCCGCCCATCGTCGGCGACGTGTTCCCGGGGCAGCCAGCCGAAGGCAAGCTCCTGCCCGGCGATCGCATCGTCGCCGTCGACGGGGAACAGGTCGACTCGTTCTACGCCCTGTCGCGCATCGTGGGGCCACAGGCGGGGCGCACCCTGCGCTTTTCGGTCGAGCGTGGCGGAGAGACGCTCGAGCTCGCGATCACGCCCGCGAAGAAGAGCGTAGAGCGCCCGCTCGATCTGTCCGAGGACGTGGGGCGCATCGGCATCTCGTCGAGCGAGCCCCTCTCCGTGGTCGGCGTGTCCGATCCCGAGGGGCCGGCCTACGCAGCCGGGCTTCGCTCCTTCGATTGGATCGTGTCCGTGTCGGGACAGCCCGCTTCGCGCTTCACCGAGCTCGAGCGCGTGCTCGACAAAAACCGAGGCTCGATCCTACCCGTGACGATGTTGCGTCCTGAACGCATCGAGGGGGCCCTCGGTGCGGTGCTCGGCGTCTCGGTCTACGCGCCACGGGTGGCGATGCTCGCACCCCACGCGGGGGACACGCCCGGCGTCGAGCGTGCTGGGCTCGAGCGCTCCGACCTTTACATCAGCCACGTCAGTCAGGGCTCTGCGGAGGCGCGTGCGGGCATGCGCGTGGGCGATCGCATCGTGTCGCTCGACGGCGAGCCAGTCCGGCATTTTTCGCAGTTCATCGAGCTGCTCGCGGAGGGCCATGGAGCCGGTCACGAGGTCGTGGTGCGACGTGCGGGACGCCTCGTGTCGCTCAGCTATCGCCTCGACCGACAGTCCGGCACGAGTGAGTACGGGCAGGACTACGACCGCTACGTCGTGGGCGTGCGGCGTTGGGCGCCCACCGTTCCCCATGCGGAGATCGACAATCCAAGTCCGGTTTCCTATGCGCTGTTCGAGGCCGTGCGCGCCACCTCCGAGGTGGTCGAGCTGACGGCCTACTCCATCGTGCGCTTGCTGCAGGGCCGGCTCAGCATGAAGTCGCTGGGTGGGCCCCTGACCATCTTCGACGCCGCGGGCGAGGCGGCGCGCGAGGGCGCCACGAACTATCTGTTCTTGATGGGCTTCATCAGCGTCAACCTCGGCCTGATCAACCTCATGCCCATTCCCATGCTCGACGGTGGGCACCTTCTGTTCTTCTTGATCGAGCTTCTTTCACGGCGCCCCATCTCGGTGCGCGTGCGTGAGTACGCCTCGATCGCGGGGCTCACGATCCTCGTTTTGCTCATGGTGTTTGCCTTCAAGAACGACGTCGAACGCCAGTGGCCGCGCATCATGCAGCGCATCTCTTCCGAGTAGTCCCATGCAAGAAAAACATCCCCCCCGCGGTCGGGCGAGCGCGCGTAGCGTCGCCACCCACGTGTTGATGCGCGTGTTCGTCGATCGCGCGTTTGCCGCACGCGCCCTGGATGCCGAGCTCGAACGGGCAGGCCTCGCGGAGCGCGACGCGCGCCTTGCCACCGAGATCGTCTACGGCACGTTGCGCACGCTGGGTGAGCTCGACGCCGTGCTCGATCGCCACCTCACGCGCGGTCGGCCCGATGCGTTCACCCTCGCGGCACTGCGTGCAGCCACCTACCAGGCCCTGTACCTCGAGCGCGTGCCCTCGTTCGCGATCGTCCAGGAGACGGTCGAGCTGATCAAGCACAAGCGCGGTCAGGGCCTCGCGAAGCTCGCCAACGCCGTGTTGCGCCGCGTGGTCGAGGCACGGCCTCTCGCAGGAGAGCCCCTGGCCGACAGCGCTCTCCACGTGCCGGCGTGGGTCGAAGCGCTGCTCGTCGATGGTCTCGGGGAGGAGCGGGCCAAGCGCTACCTCGCGGGGGCCTCACGCACGCCGCCACTCGCCCTGCGCCTGTCGCCGGGACGCGAGCTCGAGCCCGTGTCGCGTGCGATAGCGGAGGAGGCCCCGCGCGCCGAGTTGTCGCCGAGCGACGTGGTGCAGGGGGCCCTGTGCGCCTGGGGGCTCGGGGATGTGCGACGTCTGCGCGGCTTCGTGCAGGGCGACTTCGCGGTGCAGGACGAGGGAGCCCAGCTCGTCGGGCTGCTGGCCGATGCACGGCCCGGCGAGCGCGTCCTCGACGCCTGTGCAGGGCGCGGCGGCAAGACGTTGCAGTTGCTCGCGGCGGTGGGCGACACGGGCTCGGTCTGCGCGGTCGACATCCACGAGGCGAAGCTCGCGCAGATCGCCAAGGAGGCCGCGCGCCTCGGCCTTCCGACGAGCCGGCTCAGCCAGGAGACGATCGACCTCGCGATCGGCGACGGTGGGCTCGAGGGCGGCTTCGATCGCGCGCTGGTGGACGCGCCATGTACCGGGCTAGGGACGCTGCGACGCCGCCCTGAGATCGCCCTGCGGCTGGGTCGGCAGGACCCAGGGCGCATGGCCGAGCTGCAGCTCGAGATCTTGCAGCATGTGCTGCCTCTCTTGCGGCCTGGGGGCGTTCTGGTGTTTGCGGTGTGCTCTGCCAGCCACGCGGAGGGCCGAGGCGTGGCGGAGAAGCTCGAGGCGAGCGCGAAAGGCAGAATTCGTCGGCTCTTCCAGCCGGTCTCCAGTGTGAATGTAACCCCTGATGAAGACGGCGTTTTTCGTGTGGGACCCTGGCTGTCTTCGCAGCACGGCGCACCCGACGTGTACCAGATTGTGCGCTGGGAGGTGCTTGACAGCCCGGAAGGCCCCGTCTAGATTCCGCCCTGCCTGAACAACACGGGGCGTAGCGCAGCCTGGTAGCGCGCACGGTTCGGGACCGTGAAGTCGGAGGTTCAAATCCTCTCGCCCCGACCAAAGTGAGGACCCTCGACCCGCCTGCAGGGCGGGTCTGGGTCGAGAACCCGGAGGGACTGCTCCATGTCCAAGCCGCTTGCGCCGGTCAGAGTCCTCGTTGTCGATGATGACAAGGCCATCTGCGAGTACATGGAGACGTTCCTGACGAAGGACGGCTTTGAGGTGAAAACCTTGAACGATCCGTCCCTCGCACCCGATGAAGTCAAGAACGGCGGCTACCACCTGGTGGTGCTCGACCTGATGATGCCGAAGATGGACGGCCTGTCCGTGCTCGAGCGCATCCGCAAGGTCGACAACGACGTCGCGGTGGTGATCTTCACCGGTTACCCGTCCCTCGAGACGGCGGTGCAGTCCATGAAGATGGACGCCGTCGACTACCTCAAGAAGCCCTTCAACCCGGAAGAGTTCCGGGTCGTGGTCGACCGCGTGATGCGGAAGAAGGGGCTGCTCCGCTCGCCGGAGGAGAACTTACACCGCGTCATCGGTGAGACGATCCGCAACCTGCGCAAGGACCGCAATCTGACCCTCAAGCAGATGGCGCGTCGCACGGGCTTGTCGGTGTCTCTGCTGTCCCAGATCGAACGGGCCGAGTCGAGCGCCTCGATCAGCTCGCTCTACAAGATCGCCGTGGCGCTCGACGCACGCATCCGCGACCTGTTCGGCGACTACTGAGCCTCGGCCTGCTCTCGCGCCGTTTCTGCCTCCGAAAGCTCGTCGGCGAGGCTCGTCAGACCGCGCGCGTGAAGGAGCGCAACGAGCTCCTTGCGTGCGAGCGGTGCGGGACTCTGGGCTAGGTCGTCGAGGGCGCCTTGCACCTGTCCGAGGGCACGTCGTGTCTGGGCTCGAAGCAAGCGGAGCCGCGGAGATTCGGCTGCGGTGAGCGCGTCGGTGGCATAGGTTTCGGCGCGCTCGAACAGGCCCGCGCGGGCTGCGAGCTCGCTGGCTTGTGCCGGCCCACCGAGGGCGTCTTCGCTCGCGAGGGTCAACACGCCGCGCGCGCGCTCGAGGTCGCCGCAGGCGAGGTGCACGCGGACGGAAAGGCCTGGGCCGATGCCATCGACCTGGTGGTCGAGCAGGCGCGAGGCGAGCCAGGGAAGCCCGAGCGTAAGGGCGCGCTCGATGGCCTGCTCGAGCAGCGCACGGCGTGGCGGGCCCTGGGCGAGCAGGAGCTCTAGCGCAAGCGCGGCCGCGACGGCATCTCCCCGCGACAGGGCGAGCGAGAGCGCGGCGCTGGCGGCGTGCTCGTCGCGTGCGCGTTCTGCGAACACTTGAAGCACGCCCTGGGCGCGCTCCTCCTCGCCGAGCCTCGACAAGATGCGCGACAGGCCGAGGGGCCCCGCCGACGAATGGGGCGCACAGCGGGCCGCTTCGGTGTAGGCGACCTGAGCTGCCTCGAGATCGCTCCCGCGCTCGGCGATGTCGGCCCGCACCAGCCACACCGCCTCCGAGCACGGATCGACGCGCGCCGCATGCTCGAGCGTGCGCTCGGCGGCAGCGGGATCGCCGCTCAGAAATTGCGCCCACGCGAGTCGGCTCAACAGGTAGGCGTCCTCGTCGGGAGCCGTGGTCGCAAGCTCGAACGCCGCGACGGCTGCCGCGGGCTCACCAGCAGAAAGCGCGAGCTCGCCGCGGACGTGGGCTTCGTAGGCGAAAGGCGGCACGAAAGCGCCGACGCGCGTCTCGCCGCCGAGCCTTCTCGGGATCGTCTGGGTGGGGCGAGGCCCGCAGGCGTGCGCGGTTGCGCAGAGGCCGAGCGCGAGCACGAGACGGAGGGCGCGAGGAGCCGATGGTAGGCGTTGTTGAATCACGAGTACGTGGCGCCTATCATGCGCCCCACGGCGCTGTGGGACAAACAGTGCGGGTCAAGCCCGCGCGCCCGCTCGCGTCGCGGTTTGACTGGAGGAGCGATGAGCGAGAACGACGTGAAGTACCTCGACGCCTTCGGGGCGTGGCTGCGCACGCTCGGAGAAGATGCGGAGCAGCTCTCCCAGCTGTTATCGGCCGAGGAGTCTTCGCCGGCCGCGCGACAGGCGGTGGCAGGGGGGCTCAACTACTTGTTCAAGTCGCTCGATCTCATCCCCGATGGTATCGACGACATTGGCTACCTCGACGACGCCTTCGTGCTGCGCGTGGCGGCGCTCCATGCGGCGCGCGAGGGCACGCTGCCCGCTGCCGTTTCGACCCTGGCAGACGACGACGCCATCGTGCGCGATTTCCTGGGGGATGCCTACGAGCGCCTCGACAAGTACGTGTCTGGGCTCAGGTCGGGGGCGGCGCGCGGGCGCACCGTGGCCGAGATCCTCGGCAATGAGACCACGCTCCAGGAGTTTCTGTCCGATGTGAAGGGATTCGCCTCGAGCTATCAGCCGCCGAGCTTCTCTCGCGATCCCAAGAATCTGATCAAGCTGCGGGCGTTCTTCGACGCCAAGCTGCCGCGCTGATCGGCTGCCGCGTGCGCGTCTGCTGTCTGTGCCCGCGCGCGACCGCGAGGTCACGCGCTCGGGGGACCTGCACGCGGCCTGAAAAGAACCCTGTAAAGCAGATGTTCTGGCTCCGTAGACCTGTAAACCCCGTTTGACATCGCGCACACGGGGCTGAATAACAGCGTCGCCCCGGAGACTCGAGACCCGTGGTTTCGCGGGCTCTGCGCTGGAGGAAGCATGCAACCGATCGCGATGACCGTGGTCCTCGTCGTTACCCTGTCCATCTTCGCGTGGTCAGCCTATCGCCGCTTTCAGCTCGTACGAGCGGCCAAGCCCGAGCCTGAGTTCAGCATCGAAGGCGATCAGCTCAAGCAGCGCGTCGAGATGTTCGCCACCTACTGGCTCGGCCAGCGCAGGATGCCGAAGAACGAGAAGTACCGTGTGGCCGGCGTGGCGCACATGTTCATCTTCGCGGCGTTCTTGGTGCTCGGTCTCAACACCGTGGTGCTCTGGGCCCGCGGCTTCGACCCTGCGTTCGACGTCTTCGGGTTGATGGCACGCGGCACTTTGCTCGGCGATGGCTACAACCTCGCGAAGGAATTCTTCGCGGCGGCGGCCGTGCTCGGCTGCGGGGTGTTCGTCTACTACCGCGTCGTGGTGCACGAAAAGCGCATGACCCTCGGCATCGAGGGGCTCGTGATCCTCGGCATCATCGCCACGATGATGCTGGCCGACTTTCTCTACAACGGTGCCTGGCTCGCGCTCGAGGCAGGCGCCCTGGGCGAAGCGGTGCATTGGCACTGGGCAGAGCCCATCGGTTCGGCCCTCGCGGTCGCGCTGAAAGACACGCCGGCCGACACGCTCAACGTGCTCGCCCATGGTGGTTTCTGGTGGCACGCGGTGTTTCCGCTGATCTTCCTCAACCTTCTGCCCTACTCGAAGCACTTCCACGTGATCACGGCCGTGTTCAACGTGTTTGCGACGCGCACGGGCCCCGTGGGCCGTCTGCCCAACGTGGACGACCTCGAAGGTAAGGTCGAGCGCGAGGAGCCCATCGGCATCGCGAAGGTCACCGACCTGACGTGGAAGCAGGTGCTCGATCTCTACACGTGCACCGAGTGCGGTCGTTGCAGCGACAACTGCCCGGCCTACACCACAGGCAAGAAGCTGTCGCCGAAGCACTTCACGTTGGCCCTCCGTGATCATCTCTACGCGAGTGAGGGCCGCCTGGTCGCCGACACCGGCGTCACGGATCCTTCCGCGGCAAAGAAGGTCGAGGACGAGGACGAGCCGAAGCAGGTGCTGCACACCAATCCTCCGGCTCCCGAGGGCGGCTACTTCACCACCGGCGCAGACGTCGAGCTCGTGCCGAACATCATCGACCCTGAGGTGATCTGGGCCTGCACGAGCTGCCGTGCCTGCGAAGAGCAGTGTCCGGTCATGATCACCTACGTCGACAAGATCGTGCAGATGCGGCGCGACCAGGTGATGATCAAGAACGAGTTCCCGCCGGATCTGCAGAAGCCCTTCCGCGGCATCGAGACCAACGGAAACCCGTGGAACCTGTCGGCGATGGACCGCGCCAACTGGGCGGACGGGCTCGACATCCCCACCGTGGAAGAGCGTCCCGACGCGCCCGTCTTGTACTGGGTGGGCTGCGCGGCCAGCTTCGACGATCGCGCGAAGAAGGTGGCCCGCTCGTTCGCGAAGCTGCTCAAGCACGCCGGCGTCGACTTCGCGATCCTCGGCACCGAGGAGCAGTGCACCGGCGATCCAGCACGTCGCGCCGGCAACGAGTTCCTGTTCCAGATGGTCGCGCAGGCGAACGTCGAGACCATGAACAACTACGGCATCGACAAGAAGCAGGTGGTCACCGCCTGCCCGCACTGCTTCAACACGCTGAAGAACGAGTACCCCGACTTCGGCGGCCAGTACGACGTCGTGCACCACACCGACTTCCTCATGGGGCTGATCAAGGCGGGCAAGCTCAAGCCGCAGAACAGCGTCAAGGAGACGGTCGCTTACCATGACAGCTGCTACCTCGGTCGGTACAACGACGTGTACGACTCGCCGCGCCAGATCCTGGAATCGATCCCAGGCCTGTCACTGCGCGAGGTGAGCTACTGGAACAAGTCGAAGGGCCTGTGCTGCGGTGCCGGCGGCGCCCAGATGTTCATGGAAGAGCAGCACGGCACGACGCGCGTCAATCAGAAGCGCACCCTGCAGTTGCTCGACACCGGCGCCACCACGCTGGCCACGGGCTGCCCCTTCTGCATGACCATGATCACCGATGGTCTGAAGGCCGAAGAGAAGGAAGACAAGATCGGCCAGAAGGACATCGCAGAGATCCTCGCCGAGTCGGTGGGCGTCGAAGCCGTCGACACGAGCAGCGCAGCCGCGGAGTGACGCCGAGGTCGGCT